>JBIKUE010000188.1:0-7254 GCA_044347755.1 Saprospiraceae bacterium | reverse complement strand
GTTGGGGTGATCATCCTTGTCGTTCCCAAGGCGCGGTGGGGATTGGTTTTCAGGCTGGATCACTCACGAAAGTTGCATTTGGTCAAAAGACCAAACGCGGCGGGGAAAACACCACGCGGGGCGGAAAAGACAGGGCCTCGCCAAGGTGTATCATTCGTTCCTTTACCACTAGCCAAGTTACTTTTTAAGTTACTGGTTAACCTGATTCAAAATCGTTATCAGGTTATTGAAAAAAGTTTATTTTTGTGTCCTAAATGGAATTGCCCAACGACCTAACAAGTTGCCATCGGATAATCCTGGAATTGGTAACCGTTATTCAAGGCTTCAAGCCTCAATTGGGGGGGATGTTCAGCAAATTGAGGCACAACAGCAGCAGATTGGCCTTGTGAGTTTCGGGTGAAAGAATTGGAGTCACAATTGAATCAGAACATTCGCAATACAAATTTTCCATCCTCGATGGATAAGTATAAGCCCAAGCCTTCATTTCCACAGTCCGAAAACTCCAATTCAATCCTTTCAATGAACTTTATAGTTACTAAAATTTTATATCAATGAAAAACATTCTCCATTCTCCATTCGTGGCTAATATCAATTAGTTGCATTGGCGCATTGTTATTTTCCAACTATAGTAGCCTCAACGCCCAACAGTCTTTTGTGTGTGGGGGATTTGAGTCTACACCAGATTTTGCTTGCGGATTCGAGTGTTTTCGTAATATGCAGCCCGAAGAAATTGCCCTGCTACCCATTATGAGGGTCTCTGTAGATTTTCATTTTGTTCGTTCTGGTGGTCATCAATTTCAATGTAACGATGCCAATGCTGCCTATTATGCCCCTAATTATGTTGCACAAATTCTTGGTCGCTCCAATTATGATTTCAGTAATCCTGATCCTAACCAATTAAGCCCTGCTCCTATCATTGCGCTATCCGACACCAGAATCCGCACAGAACTTTTCGGAAACCCACAGGATCCGTGTGACGCGATTTTTTTGCATGATGTAGCACCAACTACTTTTTCTAATCCAGATGCAATGCATATCATTATAAAGGATGATAGCACTCCTGATAATATTGGGGGCGCGGCTGGAACAATCACAATGAGTTTATCCAACATTCATCATCATGTATTTAACTTAGGCTGGCAAGATGTAAGTGTTTGGGGCTCTACAGTAAACCACGAATTGGGGCACCGCTTTGGGTTATGTCATGCCTTTTCTTCCGACAATACATGCCCCGACATAGACCCTGCGGCAGAGTGTGGGGGGCCAACTCCTGGGGTAACCACCTGCAAAAACGGAGATGCTTGTCCAACACCGTCATCCAATGGAGACCCTCAAGGTTGTGGTGGTACTCCCGATAATAATTGCATATGGTGTCATTGTACCTGGGGCACTGGAAATAACTTTATGGGGTACACCTCACCTCGACGTGGGATTACCCGTTCTCAATGGGGGCAAATGTATGGCTCGGCCTTAGAGGAGTCGCCCCGATTTGTAAAATTTGGCCAAGGGTGCGAAGACATACCCACGAATAATCCGCTGGTTATTCCAGCCAATACGATTCAAGACTGGGATTACAGTCGCGTCATCAATCAAGATATTGAAATCGAAACTGGCGCAACACTTATCATCCGTTGCAAGGTTTTTATGGGCAAAGAGCGTTCTATTTTCGTCAAAAGAGGCGCCCGACTTTTTGTACTAGGGGGCGAAATTCGCAGCCAGTCACCTGATTGCCTGTGGCAAGGAGTATGGGTTTATGGTAATCCAGCAAAAGAACAGCCCGTTCCAGCTACTGCACAAGACGAAACTCAAATATTGGACCCAAATGGCGCTGGTGTTGTGTGGATCAACGGCGCCATTATACGTGATGCCATTTGCGCTGTATCTACAAGAAGCCCATGGTTCACCGACTATGGTGGATTAATAATGGTATATGGCTCTGATTTTATCAACAACGGCCGCGTAGCAGAATTCATGAAATATGGCAAAAAGCACAAGAGTTACTTCACTTATGTGAACGCCTACGAGTCAGGCAACGCACCGTGGCCTGTTACAAAAGGGGTGTCCATTTGGGGCTGCCATGGCATCAAATTTTTGGAAACCCATTTTGATAAAATCTCCAGTTACGGCGTTTCAGGCATTGATTTCAGTGCTGAATTAGAAAATTGTTCGGTAAAAGAAGGGGATTATGGTTTCAGAACGGAAAGTACCATGCCTAATGTTGCACAATCCGAAACCATCATCAAGAACTGCCACTTTGAAAAACTTGATTATGGAGTATATGCCAATTCAACACCGAATATGATTTACCCGCTAATCATTTCGGATGGATGCCGGTTCTCTGATGGAAACACCGGAGCATCTTGGGGCGTTAGAATTGCAGGTGAGTCACGTTTTGAGATTGTTAAAGAAAACTTCTTTGACGACCACCTTTTTTCCGTCCATACTATTGCTGCCGGGAATACCAATAACAAAATCCACTGTAATTACTTTGAAAGTTTTATTCAGAGGGGCATCAATGTTGTCAACAATAATTCAAAATTGACCATCCTGGGAAATCAGTTCCTCAATCCATCCGGTATTGAAATTGGCATACTGGGTTCCGGTGGGCAACTGGGTCAAATTGCAGGGTTTCAAGGATCTTCTGCTGAAGAAGCAGGCAACTGTTTTGACAATCCGATTAGTGCCATCAACGCGCCGCAAAGTTCGACAGCAATTTTTAGGTATTACGTCCATAATTTGAACAATAACCCTGTACTTTGTAAAAAGCCAACCAATAACTTATCCGATGGGGGAGTGAATAATTATGAGTTGCAAGATGCAATCCAACCTCGAACTTTTGAAGACTGTGAAGAACAACAAGCCACCCCTCCAATTGGAGAAAGTGCCCTTGTTATAGCCCGTCAGAACACCGCTGTAAAAAAAGCATTGTGGCTGGCCAACCCGCAAAACGAACAGGCTTCATGGGAGTACTTTGAAGCCGTAAAATGGCAAGAATATGTCCTTCAAACGCTCGTAAAATCCGCTTACGAAGCGGGTAATTTGGTTTATGCCGAATACCTCTTGCTGGGAGAAAACACCAACACTGCCCGTCGTTGGGTAGTAGGGATGCGTACACAACGGGGCGACATTGCCGGAGCGCAAAACCTGCTCAACAGTATGGCCGATGAGAATCAGGATGATGTTTGGTTTAAAAATATCATGGCAATAAACTTTGCCATAGCCCTTTCCGCATCGCCGGTTCAATATCAGTTGACCGCACAACAGGAAACAATTTTACATACCATTGCTGGTACCCACCACTCGCTCATGCAGGGCTATGCTTGTGCATTGCTCAGTTTTTGCAAAGACTATACTTGTACCGATGATGACCTTCTTCAGGAAATGGGAATTGCCATTCCGGAACGCAATCAGGAAAAAACGGAACAAAACAACGCGGAAATCCGGATATTCCCCAATCCAAGTTCTGGGCAGTGGACACTTGAATGTCCACGCTTCAAAGGAGAAACACTGCAATTAGAGTTGGTGAATGTCGCAGGTATGAGGGTGATAACCCGTAAATTCGTCAATGCAGGCACCCTGACGTTCGACGAGGTCTTGCCAGAAGGGATTTATTTTTTGCGATTGTTTCACAACGGGACGGCTTGCTTTACCTCCAAACTGGTTTTGACCCATTAATTTTTACGAATACTACCCCTCCCGAAGCGATACATCTTGCTTCGGGAGGGACATTTTTTCCACAAGCCCGTGGCTTTTAAATCCTGCAACCATGAAAAAGCACCTACTAACACTCGGCCTCTTGCTCTCAGCCACTAGTTTACTCTACAGCCAGGAATACTGGAGCAAGCGATTCGATATTGAAATGGGGAATGAATACGGTTCTCAGGTCATCGTACGTGACGACGGTTTTCTTGTATTTATGCGGGGATTTTGCGGCTTGAATAACCCTGAGTTCTGCTATGGTATCATTAAATTCGACCTTGCGGGAGAAAAACAATGGCAGTCCCTGATGTACGATACGATTGGCCCGGAATCTTATCAACCTATGGCCATCCGAAACGATACTATTTTTGTCAATGTTCAGTATAAAACGATTCAGGCTTGTAGTGTGTTGTCGTACGATTTACAGGGCAACTACCTGGGTCGCTACGACTACTGGCATCCCAGTATGCTAGGGAGATTCATCTCACGAAAACTTGAAAGTAGCGGAGACAGGCTGTTTGTCAACTTTTCTTACGACGATACTCTGGATACCAAGAATAAAGACAAAATTCGCGCCTACGACCCCTCCTGGAACCAACTTTGGGAGGTAAAATTGCCAAATAATATTGAATATCCCAGACTCTTGTATGTGGATATGGATGCCTGCGCTGACGGGGGCATCATCACGCTCTGTGTATCGCGCAAAGCGTATGATGAGCGGGTGTGCAGCATTCAGAAATTGGATCCAGATGGAAATCCGGAATGGACTACGATGCTGGATGGTATGTATGAAGCATGGAGTTATCCGGCCACGATTCATGCGCATCCCGATGGTGGATACATGGGTCATTGGCAGATAGGAACGGGAGATTTCTGGTCTTATGAATACCCGGATATGTGGTTCAAACTCGATGCAAACGGTCAAATAGAATGGCAAAGAATAGATGATGCTGTCCACAATATGCGCAATTTTACAGGTACGTTTGTTGCAAAAAACGGAGATTTGATTGGTTGTGGCTCGGCACAGGACAGTCCCTACGATACGATTGATGAATCTGACAGATATTTCGCCCATATTTCGCGCATCAAACCGGATGGCGAGTCTCGTTGGGAACGCAAAATCTATCATTTAAAAGAAGGTGGGTACTACCCTTGGCTCTACCACGGAGCGGAGATGGAAAATGGCGACCTAATCTTCACAGGATATGTCTGGGATACCATTCAAACCCCCGAAAATCCCTCCTGGGATGACCTGTGGCTGTTAAAACTCGACTCGAATGGATGTCTTGAGCCGGGTTGTGATTTTAACCAGTACATATTGCCCGTGTCGGAGCCGGCACTATCAGTCCCATTGGATGTATTCAGGGCCTTCCCCAATCCATTTGTAACGCAATTCTCGCTGGCAGCAGTGCTGGGTAAACATATTCCGTCTGGAGATTATAGAATGGTGCTGTATGATGCAGCGGGCAGAGCGGTAATTCAACAAACATTTAGTCCCAACTTGCTAACCAGAGTAGAAACCCCGCAGTTGCCATCGGGTCTGTATTCCTTAGTGATATTTCGAAATGGAATGGAATTTCAGGCATTGAAAATGGTGAAGCCGTAGGTTTTTCTCAGTGGTTCAAGACCTCGTGGGTTGTTTTCGAAAACCTACGAGGTCCTGAACCAAAATGTCCAGTAGGGTGGTATATTACGCTTAACCACGAAATGAATTAGGAAGTTGCCCAAAATTGTACTTTCACCCCCAAATCTTAACCACCACCGTGCCCGCCACCAGAACAAAAAACAACAACATTAAGCCGGCCAAATACCCCATTCCGATGCCTGGCCCCTGGGTGCTGTAGGCAGATAGCGCTTTCTCCAGTACAAAATGTCCGCCCACCAGCCCAACAATCCATACCCGCAGCAGCAGCCAGTTTTTCTCCACCCCCGGCAACCACCAGAGCCCGAAAACGAGCAATGACACCGCCGGTATCCAAAACCAAAGGTTTTCAATAAAATCGTCCATGCCCTTGGTGGTCGGTTGGTTGGCCTTGCCCAGGAAGCTTGCTGCCAGGTACATCAGCAGCCAGAAAAGTTCAGGTCCGAGCAGATATCGGGTCATGTTTTTTGAATCATTTTAATGGTGATATCAAGCGCCTCCCGAAATGCCGGGTCGTTGGCGGTGGCGTCTTCCCAGTTCAAGGAAAGCAGTAAAGCCCTGTTTTGGAAGGACTTGTCTCCGTAAAATCCCCACATCTGCAGCACGTCCACGGCTTTTTTAAAATGAACCTCGTTGTCGCTCCGGAGGCAATCGACGATGAAGCTTTCCACCTTTGTATTGCCGCGCAATTTGTAACAATAGTTGAACACATAGTTGCGCCAGTAGGATTCCTCCATCTCATACCGGAGTAGCGAGATCAGTACTTCGGCGCCCTGCTCTGAGGTTGGGTCGGATTTGAGGAGATGTTCCGCAAGATCCATTTGTTCACGCGGCGTGGGCGGTTTGGGGGGCTCTTGTGCCTCCTGCGCCTCTTGAGCAGCGCGGTTGAAGGTTGATTTCCGGCCAAGGAACTGCTCGATGGCAGACCGCATCCCGGGGGTAATGGAAGTATAGGGTGGGGGAGGCTCATTCAGAAATCTTTCAAACGATAAATACCCCACCAGCGGCTGAACGTCGCGCCAGGTGGAATAGCCCGACTCAATACCATGGCTGCGAACCGCAACAAAATCGCTCCTGACGTGATTGCCTTCTTCCCAATACAGATCCGAATCTCTGGCAGGGTACTCGAACAGCTCAAAATGCGCCCCGGTTGCCGGGCAGTCAGGATCCTGGAAAGCCTCCTGCATGAGTTCAACCAATTTTGTCCGCATGCTTAATTCCGGCACCGGCTGAAGCGGGCCGTAAAACCAAAAATCGCTGAACAACTGCTCCGTGACCTTACCCGGGGGGTAATAATACTCGCCGGAGAGATCCGTGTAAAAAACGCCTAATGCATTGATGGTCAGCTCCCACTGTTTGGCGGATCCGGGAGTGCTGGAGTACAAGAATGTCCGTTCCGATATTTTTTCAGGCCGAAAATGTTGCCAAAAATCTGCCTTAAAACGCATCATTTCCGTTAGCTGGCCCGGACTTTTAGCGGCCAGTTCAGCGGCCTTTCGCAGGGCAGCATTGCGCTCGGCCAGTGGCAGATCGGGGAGCGCATTGGGCATTTCGAGCAACTCCTGCAGCGACCAGCTTTTGGCGCCGTCAGGGGTTTCCAGGGTGAGTCCGTTTTCGGTGAAATAGAGCATATTACTTGCCAAACAGGATGAAAAGCAGCGCCAGCCCGCCCCAAATGACAATGGCTGCCAGCATGGGCAAGGCAGGAATGGATACCAACAGATTGGCCGCCAGTAATTTGCCTTTTACGCGCAGCCAAATAGCCAGAGCCAGCAACAGGATCAACCCTGCCGGCAGCAACCAGGTTATCAGCTTGCCATACACCGTCATGCCATCGCCAATGGTGCCGCCGTTCAAACTCCCGTCAAAATTGCGGGTGGGGGCGAACATCACAGACACATTGCCCAGCAGGA
>JBIKUE010000185.1:0-7321 GCA_044347755.1 Saprospiraceae bacterium | reverse complement strand
TGGGATGGGGCAACGCTGGGCAAACCCCTTTCTTCCGGTGTTTACACTTGGGCGATGGAATACGTTATCACTCGAAATGGGCTGCCGGAGTATAAAATATTGAATGGCGACGTGACCATACTGCGATAAAAATGATACACACATGCAAAATCATATCTTGTTGTACTTAATCTTATTACTTAGCCTGTTGCTTGGGAGTCAACTCTCTGCACAAACGATGCAAAGGCCGCCTTGCGGACAAGATTATTTTGAAGAATCAATGGAAGTTTTAAGCGATCAAAATCAGCATTCCATAAATGATTTTTCCTCGGTACAAAGATCCTCAATAGTAGTCCCGGTAGTCTTTCACATTGTATGGAGCACCGATGATGTAAATATAAGCGACGAGCTTATTCTAACTCAATTAAACGCACTGAATCGCGATTTCAATGCCCAAAACCAGGATTTAGATCAGGTGCCGGCCGAATTTCGCAACAGCATTTCAAGCACAGGAATTTCTTTTTGTCTGGCATCCGAAACGCCTTCAGGGCTGTCAACCAATGGTATCGTAAGGATCCATACAAATATTGAGAATATTGGGGTTAAGGACAACTTATTCTTCAGTTCAATGGGAGGTAGTGACGCTTGGAACCCAGACCAATACCTTAATATCTGGGTTGCCAATACCGGCCCATTCCTTTCCGGCTACGGAACTTACCCGGGACAAACTGCTCCGGAAAGAACAGGAGTAGTGGTCAATGCAACATATTTCGGCATGAACGGGCACCCGAAGTATGGCCTTGGAAGAACCATGGTTCATGAAGTAGGCCACTATTTTGGCTTATACCATGTGTGGTCTAATGATCCATTTTGTGAAGAGGACGACGGTGTGGAGGATACCCCAAAGCAAGAAAACCAACATACAGGGTGCCCTACTCATCCACAGGCCTCCTGTACAGATTCCGATATGTTCATGAATTTTATGGACTATGTTGACGATCCATGTATGGTGATGTTTACAGCGGGGCAAAAAGAGAAAATCTGGTCCAATATCCATACTTTTCGCTCTGGATTATTAAACAACTCGGCTGAAAGTCATTGCCAAAATATCCAGCAAAGTGATGACTTGACCTATTTAATTTCTCCGAACCCCGTAACAGATAGGATGACCATTTCTTTTCCTTTTCAGGAAAGTATCATCTTAAACATCCATATCTATGATGTGCTCGGGCGATTACGGAATGATCAAAGTTTACTCGTGAACGGGCAAGTGGAAATTAGTCTTCAGCATTTAGAGCCCGGACTTTACTTTATTACATTAGGTAAAATATCGAAGATTTTTGTCAAATTGTGACGCTCTCTTTCCTCTACTGCCAAGCATTTTTGAATTTCACTGCCCCGGCGATAAATCGCCGGGGCAGTGAAATTCAAAAACCCAAGGTCGTTTAAAGAGAAATACTTTTATATTAGGAGAAATCAAATAAGTATCTTAACTTTACTTTGATATTGAACTGCCTTGAGGAAGCATATTATGTCCATTAAAACTGTCATCGCAATTTTCTTAATGATAGGGGGTTATTCCCTCAACGCTCAGGAAGCTACCACAAATTCCGCTCATCAGCCTCACCGCTTTTTTGTCGGAGCTGGCATTACTGTCCCTTTTGCCGCCACCTTGCAAGCAGGAGGATACAGCAACAAAGGCTGGGGAGCAGCGCTTACCTGTAATGCAGGTCTCTCGCCTTCTGAGCATAAGCCATCCAATTACGATGGTGGCAATGGCTTGTTTGGCGACGGAAGTGATGATGTGGAGCCTGACCGACACTTTGCCCTTGGCATTTCTGCCTTCAAACTTTTCAGGCTGAAGGACAATATTGGTTTTAGTCTCGAAGTTGGGCCATCATTGATGTGGCAAAATCAGGCCGACAATTTTGTTCCCGTGGCTAACCCTTGTTCTCAGGATCCCTTTTTGGGCCTTACCTGGTGTAGTGCTAACTACACCTACGAAAGCGTTAGCCGGTTTGGAACAGGAGGTTATTTCAGGGGAGCGTTTCACTTGCAATTTCTGGATGCTATGGGTGGCAGCCTGGGCATGTTCGCACATTTCAATCAAAGGCGCACCTATTTTGGTGTTGATTTGATGCTAACCGCCGGCATTTTTAGGAAAGCAAGGCCAGATTAACACCAGGCAACTTATAAGACGACCTTTTCGGACGATCAGTTCAAAACAAAATCAAAATATAATGAAAAACACATTCCATTTACTCATTGGGCTAACGATCAGCCTTTTTAGTGCCATGCCAATGTATGCCTTGGAAGCTCCGGCGCAAGTAACTCAGGATGTAGTGACTGGTGTTGCTACGGTCAAATCAGGAACAAAAGCGGAAACACACAAAAAAGGCGGATTCTTTAAACAATGGCGCGCCTTAAAAAAAGGGATGAAACTTGCCAAAGCCTGGGTACAGGATCAGGTTGGAAACATGGATTCCCTGGCACTTATCCTATTTATTATTGGTGTTATTCTGATTTGCCTTGGGGCCTTCATCAGTGTTGCACTCCTGTATGTCGGGCTGGCTGCCATGTTAACCAGCGACGTGTTATCCTTTGTCATACTTGCAACCAGTGAGGACCCCAAAGCCCGTAAAAAAGCGAAAACGATTTTATGGGCTTCCCTTGCACTGGTACTGTTGGCCGCCATCATTGCCTTGTTGGCCTATGTGCTTTTAATTGCCGCATTAGCCGCTATTTTCTGACGATTACAACAACATTTTCCATGTCCAAATCAATCATAATATCACTGTGCTGTTTTTTACTGGGACATAGTCAGCCGCTGGTGGCTATACCTGAGGCCCCTTCAAAGTCGGTCGATATGGGTGTATCGGAAAAACAGCGACTGTTACCTTCCCTCAAAGCGGCGATATTCAATCTTTCATCCGGCAAACAAGATTCCCTCATCCAGGAACGCCCCAGCAAGCTGGCTAAAACTTCCGTAAGTCTGCTGGTTGCTTCTTTCGCTGGAACGATGGTTTTGGGAGGAGTTTTTATGCCGCTGGCTTATGTGGGCCTGGCCGGCATTTTGGTAGCCAATATCCTGGCCATCATTGTCCTTGGCCGAAAACCCAATAAAAAATCCAAAAAATATGCCCGTGGCATATTGATTATCACTGGTATCATGATCGCTTCGGCACTATTGCTTATCGGGGCTATTAACCTGCTGTTTCCCGGCGCTATTTGATTGGTTTTATGAAACATGTAATTCCCTTTATTCTGTTTGTTAGCTTCTCAACTCCTGTATCTTCAGCAACGTGCACAACAGCCTCGGCCGAAGGATATGATCCGTTTACCACTTTGCTTTCAACGAAAGATAAAGATGCTTCGGGAGATGGTGCAGGGATGGCCATCCTTGGCATATCCATGTTTGTATTGACCCTGGCTAGCTGGTTTATCTCGCCGTTTTTGGCCATTTTCACCACCCTACCGTTATCCATTATCGGCTTGCTTTTAAGTATCTTTGGGCTACGCAGGGCACGAAAACGCTGGTACCAGACGAAAGGCATTCGGATTTTGTCCATACTGGGTATTGTTATGAATGGCTTATTCCTGGCTGCCGGATTATTGTTGCTGCTAAGTATATCTTCCTGATTCATCTAAACATGTAACCATTGCGTTCCTCAAAACCATTATTACTGTTTTTGTTGTTTGGCGTACATACCTTGCTGACCGGGCTATCTGCCTGCAGAGAAAACTCCCGTGCCACACCCGCATCAGAGCCTATCTTAGTCCAAAAAGACTCCATCGTTCCATTAGCAGCGCCAGAGGAACCACCGCTCGCCCTGGCTTTGGTGAGCCAAGACGTGGAAATTCGGCATTTTTTTACCTATCTGGACAAGCTGGTTACCCAATTTGATACCCTCAAAACTTATCCTTTGACCGAAAACCTGATCCTGCGTGAGAATCCCTGGATACTGGACAGCCTGGTTCAAACAGATTACTACCTCCAGAGAGCTAAAGGAAATATTGTTTATGACCAGCCCCGTATGCGCATACTTCACGCCGGCGACACCATCCGGATTCCGGGGCCTGAGAAAGCCGCCCGGTTATTAGGCAAGATGGCCAACACCTGGCTGGACCTCAATATTCCCGCCTTTGAAATGCGGATCATGGAGGGGGATTCTATCCTGTACAATATTCCTGTCAGGGTTGGCAAAAATGAAACTAAACGCCTTGAACTGGCCGGCCATGAGGTAGATCTGCGCACCCGCACAGGAAAAGGAACCATCATGCGTGTCAACCGCTACCCCATTTTCATTGATCCGGTTAACGGAGAACGATTCAAATTCACCAAACGCGACGACCGGCGTACCACCCTGATGCCACAAATACCCTGGATTGAGCCTATCATTGACGGGGAAAGGTACGGACAACTTATTCACCCTACCACTAACCCCCGATCGCTTGGAAAAGCTGCTTCCAACGGTTGTATCGGCACGTCTGAGGCAGATGCCTGGCGCATATATTTTTATGCGCCTGTTGGTACAAAAGTGAATATTCGTTACGATCTTACAGCCATAAACAGCATTGGCGACACCTTGCATTACCGGGATATTTACGCGCCCAAAAAGAAAACTAAAAAAAACCGGACTACCGCCGCTATAGTACCCGATGCTTCCTTTGCAACCCAAATGTGCCAGTGTGACCCTCTCTTTTAACCATGCTTTACGTACCTGATAACGTTAAATCCTTCCTGAATGAAACCGGCGAGATCGCAAGGTTTTCGCTGAGGTTTTTCCGGGAAGGATTTCAGCCCCGGTTTGAATGGGCTGAATTTGTGCGTCAGTGCTTTTTGGTTGGATACCAATCACTTCCACTGGTGGGACTAACCGCCTTTATTATTGGATTAGTACTTACCATGCAACTTCGGCCAACCATGGTGTATTACGGTGTAGAAGTGCAAATTCCGGCCATGGTAGGCGTTGCATTGGTAAGGGAGGTTGGCCCTATTCTGACCGCCCTGATCTTTGCCGGTAAAATTGGCTCCAGCATTGGTGCAGAACTGGGCTCCATGAAGGTTACTGAGCAAATAGATGCCATGGAGGTTTCAGGTACCAATCCCTTTAAGTATTTGGTGGTAACGCGCACTCTTGCCACTATGCTCATGTTACCTGTTTTGGTGATTTTGGCAGATACTATTGCCCTCGGAGGATCCTATCTGGGGGTAAATATGTATGAAGCCCTCACTTACCCGCTCTTTTTTAAAAAGGTTTTTGACAACCTGACCTATATTGATATCATTCCGGCATTTATCAAGACCTTCTTTTTTGGATTTGCCGTTGGCATCATTGGCTGTTATAAGGGCTATTATTGTGAAAAAGGCACCGAAGGCGTTGGTTTATCAGCTAATTCATCTGTAGTTGCCTCCTCGGTCGCCATATTCATTCTGGATCTGCTTGCCGTCCAAGTCTCCGATTTGTTCCAACCGTAATGTACCCCCATGAACGATGTTGTCATTAAAATAGAAGGTCTGTGTAAATCATTCGGCGCCAACAAGGTACTGGATCATTTTGATCTGACGCTTCATCGGGGAGAAAATCTGGTGGTACTGGGTAAATCCGGTTCCGGCAAATCCGTGCTGATCAAATGTATCATTGGCCTCATTGAGCCTGATCGTGGAAAAGTTCATGTGTTAGGGAAAAACGTACTTTCTCTCAACCATGTGCAATTAGATCAGGTGCGTATGAAAGTGGCTTTCCTTTTTCAAAGCAATGCACTTTACGACTCCATGACTGTGCGGGAGAACCTTGAATTTCCGCTGCGCAGGCATTCCTTTCAACTTACACCTAAAGAAGTGGACCAGATGGTTTGGGAAGCTCTGCAAAATGTGGGGCTGGAACACACCGTAGACATGATGCCGGCTGATCTTTCCGGAGGTATGCGCAAACGGATTGCCCTGGCCAGAACCCTGATCCTTAAGCCAGATATCATTTTGTACGACGAGCCAACCACCGGACTTGACCCCATCACCAGTCAGGAAATAAGTGCCTTAATCAACCAAATCCGCGACAAATACCAGACCTCTTCTTTGGTGATTTCACACGATATGCGTTGTGTAAAAACAGTAGCCCATCGTATTGCCATGCTCATTGACGGCAAGTGTTATGCCGTAGGCACCTATGATGAATTGTCACATTCCAATGATCCTAAAATTCGCGCATTTTTTGATTGACCATTATGAAAAAGAATAAGATTAATGCTGTAAAACTGGGTGTTTTTGTCCTGATCGGACTGGTAATCCTTGTTTTCGCCCTCTATACACTGGGAAAAAACAAAACGATATTCGGATCCAGCCTTCAGTTGAAAACCCATTTCAAAGATGTCAACGGATTATTGCTGGGAAACAATGTTCGTTTTTCCGGAATTGATGTGGGCAGTGTGCATAACATCAAAATATTGAACGACACCACGGTGGAGGTCACCCTCACGCTGGATAAAAAAATGCGGCAATATATCAAGACCAACTCACTGGTTAGCCTGGGTACTGATGGCCTGATTGGAAATCGTGTACTCAATATCTCCACAGCTACCGGCAACGCCCCGTTTGTACAAGGTGGTGAACTGTTACCCTCCAAGGAAGAGGTAAACACAGAAAAAATGCTGCAAACCCTTTACGGCACCAATGAAAAGGTGTCTAAGATAGCAGAAGGCCTACTTGAAACCATCCAACTGATCAATACCAGCAGCGAACTTTCCAGCCTTCTGAACGACAAATCACTTTCTCATAACCTGAGAAGTGCCCTTTCTCATCTGCACGAAACCAGCGAAAACGCTTCCTTACTCGTAAAAGAATCCATTGCTACCCTTCGCCAGGCTACGGAAGGCAAAGGCACACTCGCTGTTTTATTAAACGACACTACCCTATCCACCGAACTTAAACAAGCAGTGACCCAAATTCAGGCACTGGAAAATAGTACCCAGCGACTGGTAACAGATGTCAATCACATGGCCAATGCCCTTGAAAAGGATATTCAACAAGGTAATGGTACCGTAAACACCCTGCTACGCGACTCCCTGATGGCTGAAAACCTGCGTTCGACGATTGAAAATGCGGAAAAAGGTACAGCAGCTTTTGCAGCAAACATGGAAGCGCTGAAAAGCAATATCCTGTTCAGGCGATATTTTAAAAAACAAGAGAAAAAAGCCAGGAATTAAGGCACGAAAAAACACGAAGGCACGAAGGCACGAAGGCACGAAGGCACGAAGGCACGAAGGCACGAAGGCACGAAGGCACGAAGGCACGAAGGCACGAAGGCACGAAGGCACGAAGGCACGAAGGCACGAAGGCACGAAG
>JBIKUE010000184.1:0-7333 GCA_044347755.1 Saprospiraceae bacterium | reverse complement strand
GGCTGCGCTGGTTCCAAAAACCACTGTACTTCAAAAAGCGGATATTCCACTACCGCTTCGATATCCACACTCACCGTGATATCATCCACCCAGTTATCGCTTTTGAGGGCAAAATAATATGTGCCTTCCAATGGGCTATACCTCCTTTGGGCATCAACGCTGATGCCTCCCTGAGAAATGAACGCATTATAATTTTCTCCTTTGGAGAACAGGTCCCAGTTGGTCCAGTCTACCACGGCATATTCCACATCTTCGCCGGCCTTGGAGGTACTCATATCAATGGCCATTCCAAGGGCAAATGCCGCCAGCGCTGAGGTAGGCTCAATACCCATCAATTTAGCAGCGCCACCTTGAAAAGCCTGCTTGAGTTTTTGGGCATCTTGTTGACGTGCCTCATGAGCAGCCTGCCCTACAGCTATACGATAAGCCCATTGCCTGGTGTTGGGTGGCAGGGTAAACTGATATGCATTGACCGGCTTTTTCAGGTTAAACTTACTGGCGCTAACAGTAGCTTGTCCACCCAACGAAATCACTTCTGTTTTTTTGCCGGACTGCACACTTCTTTTTCCAAGTCGGAAACTGGGAATTGTTTTTAAATCCCAATTGACTTGCGTATCAAACCGGGTCATTTCCGGATTACCCGGTGTTCGGTGCAGGGTAAACCGACACACCTTTTTACTTAGTCCGGTTTCTTCAAAACGAATCAGGTAGATGCCGGTTCGGGGGATTGCGATGGTTTTATTCAGGTTTGAATCCAACTCATACGCCCGATACAACATTTGTCCATCCGGATATTGTGAGAATTCAATGGACTTGATTTTTTTGCTGGTAAGCTCCTCTACAAATAGCTCTACCTGATCACCTTCAGCGAACGCGTAAAAATGCTCACTGGTTCCGGCGAGTTTAAAGGTTTGGTCGGCCACGGGCTGAGCCAGGGAAAAAAGCGGGCAAAAAAGGAATATTAAGAAACGCATTATCAGAAAATATGTCGCTCGGCATGGTAACTGGAACGTACCAACGGGCCGCTTTCCACGTATTTGAATCCTTTGGCTAAACCTACCTCGCGGTATTCTGCAAAGGTATCCGGGTGTACATATTCGGCTATTTCAATGTGCATTTTGGTAGGTTGCAGGTACTGCCCTAAGGTAAGAATATCGCAGCCGTTGGCTACCAGTTCGTCCATGGCATCAAAGATCTCTTCTTTGGTTTCGCCCAAGCCTACCATAATCCCGGTTTTGGTTCGTTTTCCGTAATCCTTGATACGGCGTATCTGTTCCAGGCTGCGTTCCCATTTAGCCTGGGGGCGCACTTTCCGGTAAAGGCGTGGTACGGTTTCCATGTTATGGCTTACCACTTCCTGGCCGGCCGAAATCATCCGTTCCAGGGCTTCCCAATTGGCTTTTGTATCAGGAATCAGCGTTTCGATGGTGGTTTCCGGGCAACGTTCTTTCACCTGACGCACCGTTTGATACCAGATTTCAGCGCCACGGTCCTTAAGTTCGTCGCGATTTACGGAAGTGATGACAGCATGTTTAACCTTCATAAGCCAGATAGCTTCGGCAACACGGCGTGGTTCATCTTCGTCGTATTCGTTTGGGCGACCGGTTTTTACCGCGCAAAAAGAGCAGGAGCGGGTACATACATTGCCCAGAATCATAAACGTTGCAGTGCCAGCACCCCAACATTCACCCATATTCGGGCACGACCCACTTTGACAAATGGTATGAAGTTTAAAGTCGTCCACAATGCTGCGCACATTGCGGTAATTTTCGCCCATAGGCAGGCGAACTTTCAGCCACTCCGGGCGTTTGGGCCGGCCTTCAGTGGTCGTATTTTCGAGGATGGGAAGTTCGAGCATGAAAAATTATTTCCGCTTACCAAACTGCAAATTTAGGAAGAAGTTGAAGAACACCTGACGATTCTGCTCATCTCCTACGAAAATAGGCGCTTTTCGTGCAAAAACATCCACAGAAAGACCAATTTCAAGAGCTTTAACCATCTCATCAAAAGCGCCCCAATCCATATGGTAAGCAATTTGCGCGGTACCTCCAGGTAAAACTGACAATTCACTAAGGCCTTTGGTAAAAGGCGCTGCCCCCAAAATCAGGGTGTTGTCCAGAAAACTGTCATGATTTTCTTCTGAATACTTAGCCAATACGGTCCGCCCCACACCACTGGAGGGGTCGCCCTTGAGGTTCAGAATCAGGTAATACGGCTTTAGTAAACCCAATGTTGGGCCAATAGAATAACTGAAACCTACGGCTACGCCCTTCTGTTTGGCTTTTTCGGAGAAGTATCGTTTTTTACCCCAACCGGAACGCAACACGAATAAACTGTTTCGCTTGCCGTATACATATGGCCTGGAGGAGCGGCGAATACTTGGAGCGGCATTTTGTTTTTGCTCCTTGGGGTGCTTCATCTCACTGATGCTCAGACCGATTGTTTTGGTTTTATCGTAGGTGCGTAATTTGCCCCATTCCATACCAAAGCCAAAACTTCGGTTGGTAGCCAACCGAAAATTGAAGGTAGTTTCGCGATTATACACAAACCCGTACCCCTCCTGGTTGACCACTTGGGCGCGACCTTCCACCAGGAAGGCCATTAGAAGAATAAGGGAAAAGAGCAGGCGCAGCATGACCATTGATTTAGATTTCAAAAGTAGGGGAATTTCTGAGATAAACAACAGATGATGCAGAGTGTTTTCGTCGGCTGTTGACAAGCGATCTATTTCTCCAACCTTTCCAACAATCTGGACGTGATCCGCAAAAAATCCATTTCCGTGATGATCCCTACTAACTCCTTGTTTTTCACCACCGGCAGGCAGCCTATTCGGTGTTCACGCATTTTGTTCATGGCATCCAAAATGGACGTTTCCGGAGCCACCGTAACCGGTTTTTCAATCATCAGATCTTTAACCGTTACCACCGGCGGGTCCTCATTCGGATCTACCAAATGGCGGGCAAAATGCCGCAACAACATCCTGCTGGAAATCAAACCTACCAACTCGCCTTTGCTGTTTTCTACCGGCATGTAGCGGATGCGGCGCCAGTCCATGATCTCTGCTACCAGAGCCACAAGATCCTCTTTTTGAACCGTGAAGAGATCGGTCGACATAAACTCTTCGACTTTCATGTGACCGGGTTGCCAGGATTCTATGTCGGCAGCTATAGCTTCTTTCCAGGTATGCACGGGCTTGTTGAGTTGTTGATTTTTAATAGTAGCTGCTGTAACAGCGGTTACGGCTTCTTCTGTCGTAATGTCTTTGATCAGGTTGGTGAAAGTTCGCAATGCCCAGCGAGCACCGGTTTTGTGCTCTTTGGTGCGGGCCTCAATGATATCCAGATATTTGTTAATATCTGCCGACTTTACTTTCTGCATCTTGAGACCTTCTTTGGCCAAGGGCAGTAACTCCTTGAGGATCAACTCATTCACCGGAATTTTTTTGTCCTTCATCCAACTGAAAGTACTGTCGATCCCGAATTTGGCCGATTTAAGAAAGTTATCACGTGCATCTGCAAAGTCTACGAGCTTGGTAATATCTGAATATTGATTGCCCATAGCAACCATACAACCTAACCAAAGTGCAGCATTGGCGATAGCGTCTACAGAAGTTGGACCGGCAGGCATTACGCGGTTTTCGATACGCAGGTGAGGTTTTCCGTTTGGCGAAATGCCATAGCAGGGGCGGTTCCAGCGGTAAACGGTTGAGTTATGAATCTGTAGTGCGCGCAATCTGGGAGTTTGGCCATTTTTCACCATAGCCAGGGAATCCTCTTCAATAGCTCCGGCAAGCAACACCCGGAACCGGCTGATGTCTTCCTTGTAAATTTCCGTGATATCTCCTTTGAGCCAGCCGGAGCCGAAGTTCACCCGTGGCAGGCGCTCTCGCATGTGATCGTAGGTGGTTCGGGTGTCGAGGCTCTGTTGGAACAAGGCAATCCGTGTTTCATGCCATAAACGGCGGCCAAATACCAGCGGTGAGTTTGCCGAAACGGCAATGAGTGGAGCAGCCAGTACCTGAGCAATGTTATACATCTTGACAAAGTCCTTGGGAGCCACCTGAAGGTGCACCTGGAAACTGGTATTACAAGCCTCCAGTAGAGGAGAGTCGTGCTTCACCAGTAATTCGTCTACCCCTTCCACCCGGAGCTCAAAGGCGGTGCCCAGCAGGTGTTTTTGAATAGCCGCCATGAGGGCAAAATACCGGTCCTTGGGGGTAAGATTGTGCATCTCCAGATCGTGCTTGCGCAAAGTGGGCAAAATGCCACACAGGATAATACTTGCATCGAACTCATCCAGGACCTTTTGGATTACCGATAGATAATATAAGTTTTCGGCTTCCATGTCGCTCAGGCAGGTACCTGTAAACTCCCTTGGACTAAGGTTATTTTCCAGGTTGAACTTGGCCAGTTCGGTTACGCACCAGGGTTTATCATCACCCATTCGTTCCAGTACCTGCATATTGATACAGGCTGGTTTCAGCGTTTTGTTGTCAACAAGACACATTTCCTGTTCGGCTCCAATCCTGGTGATATCACTTTCGAACCAATCATTGCGGAGCATGTATTCAAATGCCTGCACATCGCCCAAAAGATTTCGGACGAAGTGTTGCATTTCACTTTTGCTTTCTACGGTGTTTACTTTTTGAAAACCCATACGTACAGTATTTTTAACCGACCAAAGATAATTTGGTTAGCTGATCGGCGCTAGTCAGTGGCAAATATGTAAAACCCTGCTGATAAGCCAAAAATATTTATTTCTATTCGTTCTGAAAAACAGCCTGCAGGCCGGGTATTCAAACCTCACAGGTTTTATATGTACACAAGTAATGTGAGCGTGTTAAGGTTATCAGCAAACACATCTAACATCTTGTAACCCGCTGTTTTAACGGCGGGTTACAAGATGCTAGATGTGTTCCCAGATTAGCCTAGTGGTGAACCAACTATAGATGTCCAAAACCTACGAGGTCTAAGCCTCAATTACCCCGTACAAAAAAATCCGTAGCCCATTTTCTGACAGAGTTTGGAATTAAATATACCTTTGCGGCGTTCAGCAATGAACACGGGCTTGTAGCTCAGGTGGTTAGAGCGGCTGACTCATAATCAGATGGTCGCGGGTTCAATTCCTGCCAGGCCCACCAGAGGGGAAATGTGGGGAATTTGTTAAATGAGGAGAATGTGTGCGTTCCCTGAAAATTAAAGGAGCCACTCCGATACCGGGGTGGCTCCTTTCGTTTTTCACCCTGATGCTATTTGAGTTCAACCACTCCGTGGTTGGGGCCGTACATGCCATTAGCCCGGATTGACAATCCGGGCTAGTGATGTTGGACCGCTGCGCGGTCGTTTCAACATGAAATGAGAGAACCTTGTACTAGTGCCGCCCCCATAACTCTACCACGCCTTTTCCTACTGTGAGATTCTTGGTGTCGTACCACATAACCACTTTCCGGATAACACGCTTGTTGCCTGGAAGATCAATCACACGGCTAACACTTCCTGCCCGAAAACTCTGGCGCAGATCTATTTCTTCTACCTCGCCATTACCATAGTGAACAGCCAGTTTGTGCATATTGATCGGGCTGCGTTTTACCCGAAGCTGAATGGCCGTGAAAGTCCCTTCGGCCCGGGTAACGAGTATTTCATCCCGGTCAACCTTATAATCAATTTTACGGGCGCCCAGCAATTCCCAGGGGCGGTTCTGATCAATCATTATGAACGACATAGCTGTCATGGACACAATTACTGCAAAAAGGAATTTGATTTTCATGTGTAAATGGTTGTAAATATTGGTTGGAAGTTGTATTTTTGGAATAGGCGAACGAAAGGCGCAGACTGCTAAACCCTTAAAGTTGATCCTGAATAAGGCAGTCAAAGCTAAATAAGTTCAATCATTTGACCCTTCCAATCACCCAAAGTTTAATTTCAACATAAACCACATAAACCAATGAACCCTCCTTCCATTGCCATCACCGCATGGGCTGAAGAAGATCGGCCCCGGGAAAAAATGCTTTTAAAAGGCAAAAATGCATTGTCTGATGCCGAGCTTCTGGCCATTTTATTAGGCTCTGGCAGCACCGGAGTAAGCGCCGTAGATCTGGCTCAAAAAATCCTTCAAACTGTAAATCATAATCTCCACGAACTTGGTAAACGCTCCATTCCCGAACTCCAACGCTTCAAGGGTATTGGCGAAGCCAAAGCCATTTCTATTGCTGCAGCTCTGGAATTGGGTCGGAGAAGGCAATTATCCGACCTGCGGGAGCGTCCGCGTGTGCATACTAGCAGAGATGCCTGGCTGGCTATTGCTCCCCTTGTTTCTGATTTACACCATGAAGAGTTCTGGTTGCTGTTTCTCAACAAAGCCAATGAAATTTTCAGTCGGGAACAACTCAGTATCGGCGGATCGGCCGGCACTGTGGCAGATGTAAAAGTGGCCTTTAAGATGGCCATTGACTCCCGTGCATCCGCACTCATCGCGATCCATAACCACCCCTCCGGAAACCTAAAACCAAGTGAAGCTGATATCCAACTGACCAGAAAAATGCGGGAGGCGGGTAAAATCCTGGACATCCCGCTATTGGATCACCTTATCATTTCTGAAAGAGGCTATTACAGTTTTGCCGATGAAGGAGTATTGTAGCCCGCCCTACCCGGAAATACCGTCTCAATTGCCTTATTTTTGCCTGATGATGTAACCATTTAGGGAAATGGTTGTCTTTGAGGATATTGTGCATTAAACAGCAGTGCTTATGAACCAACTTTTTACTCGTCTGGCGTTCGCATCAGGCCTCGCCACCCTGTTATTATCCTGCAACACGGCCGAAAACTGCCGGGAGCTTACCGGCCGTTGGTCTAACCGGGAAGGGCAAATACTGGTCTTTGAGCCAGATGGCAAAGCAACCTGGCTCATTCAGTTTGGGAGCCAATTCGACACCTTTGCTATCCGGTATCAATATGACTGTTCTCAGAAAATATCTACACTGGATTTGAGTGATTTCAACACCGGACCGCTATCCGGGAAAACACTTTATGGCATCATAGCCTGGAGCAGCGATTCTGTTTTTCGATTCGATGCCGAGCCCGGCACCTCCGCGGAGAACCGACCAAAGGAATTCAACACCGAACATTCCGAGCGGTATTACAAAGAGTGAGTGTTTGAGTGTTGGAGTTGGCGTTCGGCTGAGTTACTCGATGAGCCTAAAATGGATACATTTTTGAATAGCCAAAGCCGAACGCCAACTCAAACACTCCAAAACTCAAACACTTAAACACTACGCCTGCGCTACCGGCGCTCCAAAATTCATAGGTGGGAGGGGCTGATCCGGCTCCTCAATTTT
>JBIKUE010000183.1:0-7339 GCA_044347755.1 Saprospiraceae bacterium | reverse complement strand
ATCCGCTTCATCCGCGTCATCCGCGTTCCAAAAAAATCCGCGTCATCCGCGTCATCCGCGTTCCAAAAAAATCCGCGTCATCCGCGTCATCCGCGTTCCAAAAAAAATCCGCGTCACCCGCGTCATCCGCGTTCCAAAAAAATCCGCGTCATCCGCGTTCCAAAAAAATCCGCGTCATCCGCGTCATCCGCGTTCCAAAAAAAATCCGCGTCACCCGCGTTCAAAAAACCCGCGTTCTCCGCGTCTAAAAAATACGAACACGCAGCAATAGAGACAACCTCTTGATCTCGGCTTCCCATTCCTTATTGACAAACACCCATTGCCCTTTTCTATACCCTTTGGTTGTCAGGTAAAAAACATTTTGACTGCGCCAGATATCGGGTTTAAGCTGCATTTCCTCCACTATAGACAAGACTTCGTTGAGCCAGCGTACCCGAGGGAGGGATGATTCGTCCAATCCAATTTTTTCTATCTCTTTAAGTACGCGGGTGCCGATGGCAAGGTTGATCTGATCTTCATCGTTTTGTTTAATATTCCAGCGTTTCAGATCAGCAGCAATCCGGCGAAGGTTACGCGGGTCGGCAGCTTCTTCATTTTCAAAAAATTGCAGCAAATCGGAATTCAGCACATAGGTAGCTATGTTGTGCCAGGTTGGTGGGAGGGGCATTTTAGCCTCTTCTATTCCGGTAATGAGTTGGTAATTATCGTTAAAAACATTTCGGAAGGTTGCCTCTGCTCCTTCCAGGCTGACTTCAGTAATGCTCCTGATGATTTCAATTTTTTCATCAGCAAACAGGCTGGAAAGCGTAAACTTTTCCGGACCAAAATATTCCTGAAGGGCGCCAATTACTTCTCCCATATTGGCGGCCCGAAAGGCTTTACTGGTTCGGGTAAACATTTCTTCAAACTGGGAACGAAGCATTTCACCGCTTATATTGCCTATGATGTGCTGTTGCCCCATGTACAATACCGCAAAGCAGAAGGTGCGTTCCGCATGACTTAGTCTTGACCGGATCCGGAGTCGCCCTGCAGCAAACTTGGGTGTGCCAGCCTCTATTTTTTCAAAAAATTCCACGGATGCCGTGTAGTTGAACAAATCCAATCCTTCAGGGTGGGCTTCAAACAAAGAGGCCACGGCGAAATGCATGGCTACCCGTTCCAGGGTAACCCGTGTAGGCACTACATTTTTGAGAAAACTTTCGGCGCCATTCACCAATACATTACTGGGCGCCTCTGCCAGTCGCCTGTTAAATTCCGGGTAGAAATCCTGTCCACAAACGTCGAGCGTATAATCCATAGCCCGCAGGGCATATTGCAGGATCTGGTTGGTTTCTATGCCCGAAATTTCATCAAAAAACCACCCGCAACTGGTGTACATCAGTACGGCAAACCGCTGACTTTCCAGGAGTCGAAGCACGGCCACTTTTTCCAGCATGCTTAATTCCCGGCGGGCATGTTTTTTTAAAAATGCCTGCACATTGGCTTCCGAACGGTTGAGCATGACCTCAATGTAATCGTTTCTGGCAGCCCATGGATCACGCAGTAATCGTGCGCCTTCACGTTCGAAAATGGGCGATAGTTGATCCCGAAGCCAGTCTAATGTATCACGCAACGGTTTACGCCAGCGCTGATGCCAGCCGGGTTTGCCGGAATTGCATCCACAGTCAGTTCTCCAGCGCTCCACTCCGTGCACACAACTCCAGGAAGAGTTTTCATGAATTTGGACCTCCCAATCAGGGGGATGCAGTTCCAGAAACTGCCCATAATTGGTGATGGTAGCCAGGCCGGTATTTTCCACATAATTCAAACAATCTGCAAGCGCCATTTCCCCATAACGGTGGTGGTGTCCATAGCTTTCACCATCCGTAGCAATATGCGCCAACTGCGGGGTGTCAGATTGGTCAAAAATGCTTGTAAGGCGGTTTGAAAAAAGTTTTCCACTATTGAGGAGTCCGTTAAAAGCAACTTCCTGTGCAATTCGGCCGTGATAAAAAAACAATGCGATACGCCTGCCACTGGGCAGAAGGCACCAGTAGGGTCGGCGCGTATCTACGGTTTCCGCATCTACACTATGCCAGGTGATGGTTTTTTCCTCAGCAGCGGATATTTTTCGCACGGCTTTGGCCTGCCTTGGAGCAAGCACTGTAAACTGAATGCCATGTGCTGCAAGAACTTCCAGGGTTTCCGTATTAACGGCAGTTTCAGCCAGCCAGATACCCTCGGGATAGCGTTTGAAACGGTGTTCAAAATCTCGGATCCCCCAGGTCACCTGGGTTACTTTATCACGGGCATTGCAAAGTGGCATAATCAGGTGACTATGTACTTGTGCCATGGCTGATCCGTGCCCCCCAAACAGTTCCTGAGATCTCTTATCCGCCTTCAGCAGCAGGGAGTAAGCATCTGGATCATTTTCTTCCATCCAGGAAAGCAGGGTGGGGCCAAAATTCCAGGAAATCCGATTGTAGTTGTTCCGGATCTTGGTGATCCAGCCCTCCTCATCCAGAATACGAGCGGCAGCATTTGGTGCATAACATTCGTGATTGATGCGGGTATTCCAATCGTGGTATGGGTGGGCAGTTTCCTGTTGTTCAACGGTTTCTAACCAGGCATTCTCCCGGGGCGGCTGATAAAAATGCCCGTGAATGCAAACGTATTTATTTGAACGCGACATGTGGCGAAGGTAGGAAGTTTTCGCTAGCGCATTTCTTCCGTTAATTTATCCAAATCCCGAATGAGCAAACGGGATCGGTTAAAGGTGAGCAGTTTTTTAAATCGCAGATCGTTCAAGGTCGTAGTTACGGTTTGACGACTGGTTGCAGTAAGGTTGGCAATTTCCTGGTGCGTAACAGGCTTCCGGATGAGCCATTCATAGCCTACACGCTGTCCTTTGGTACGTGCCAGGTTAACCAAAAACTCCACAATCCGGCTTCGGCTATCGCGGAAAATAAGGGATTCCAGGCGCCGTTCCATTTCCAATTGGCGTCCGCCAAAGATTCTCATGAAAAAAAGGTTGATCTCGGATCGGTCGCGCATCAAACCGCGAAGTTCATCCAGTGTTACCACACAAGTGTTGGTATCGGCCAGGGCAGTAGCATAATCATGGCGCTTTTGTTCACCCAGCATGGCCAATTCGCCAAATACTTCTCCTCTGCCCAGAATGGATTTGGTAATTTCCTTGCCCTCGTCGTTCATCACCGAAATCTTGATCTGGCCTTCGGTAATGAAAAAAATACGGTCGGAAAGGTCAGAAGGAACGTAAACCAACTCACCTTTTTTGAATTGGCAATGTTTCTTTTGCGCCATCAGTTCCTCATTGCCCAGTTTGGTAGGGCAAAGCAGATGCGTAACATCAATATTTTCCAGGTGCCAAAGCGATTGAGCCTGCATATTAAACGTTAAGATAGTTCATGAGTGCATCATAGCGCTCACGCAACTGTTCGCTGTGGTCTGTTTCTCCGAATGATTCCTTTATTTCGAATTCGTGGCGCTCCAGTGAAGCAATGGCCCGGGAGAGATCCCGGCGGTCCAGTTTCAGCGTAAGTTCTACCTCCTCAGGATTGGGTGTAGAAGTAACAAATGCACTGAGGATATGTACGTTGCCTTCTTCAAAGATGCGGGCAATAGTAGAGAGGGTGTAATCGCGCTTTGGCATGGTAAGTACCAATACAGCGCCTTGCTCTGTGAGCGATGCGGTATGGGCAAAGAAGCGAAGTACATCCGTTTGCTGAATAAGCCCCATGTAATTTCCTTCTTTGTCTACTACTGGAATCACCGTGAGCCGGTGATCGCCCATTACCTTTATCACTTGAAATACGTGGTCATTTCCCAGCACATGAAACATGGGCAAGACAGAGAGGTCATACTCCCTGAGCGGATCAGCAAGTTTATGATGGAAGATCTCTTCTTCAGAAAGTAGCCCAACCAGTTTGCCCGCATCTACAACAGGAAGGTGTTTCACATGATGGTCGTTCAGCATGTGAAATGCCTCTCGCCCGGTTTGCTCAATCGTAAGCGCCGGAATATCATGTGCAATCAGGGATCGTGCAGTCATAGACGAGTGTTTGAGTTTTTGGGTTTTTGAGTGTTTGAGTTGGCGTTCGGCTTGGTTTTAGGGAGACGGTTTAAGGCTTGTTTTCGATAGGCTTACTGCCGGGGTGCTTACTGACGGGGTGACTGGCAGTCACCCCGTCAGTAAGCACGTTGGTAATATTTAACGCAATTCAGGCCCACCTTGTTCCCGTTCCACCGAACTTTGCAGGGACACTGCAAATATGGGTGTAAAAATCTATTCTCAAAAAAATTAGTGACATAAATGCAAAATACAGGCACCTTGCGCACCGCTTTCTTTCATCATGTGGCCCAAACATCGCCATCACCGTTGGCTTTGGATATTGTTCATGCGGAAGGTTGTTGGCTTCACGGCAGGAATGGAGAACGCTGGCTGGATTTGATTGCCGGCATTGGGCCAAGTGTGCTGGGGCACCGGCATCCATATGTACAAGCGGCTGTACAGAGCCAGTTGGAATCGTATTGGCATACATTAGTGTATGGTGAGTATGTACTCACTCCGCAGGTGCGGTTGGCTGAATTACTTGCCTCCCAATTACAAGGGCTGGATTCGGTTTATTTGGTCAATTCTGGCACAGAAGCTACGGAGGGCGCTATGAAACTGGCCAAAAGAGCAACCGGGCGGCCTCATTTTGTGGCTTGCCGAAGGGCATATCATGGTAGTACGCAGGGTGCGGCCAGTTTGATGAGCCCAACCGATTTTACGCTGGCGTTTCAGCCGCTTTTGCCGGGTATACGGCATATGGATTTCAATTGTATGGAGCATCTGGAGGTTATAGATGTGCAAACGGCCGCGGTTATAGTAGAAACCGTACAGGGTGAAGCAGGCATTATTCCGCCCAACCCTGCCTGGCTGCAGGCTTTGCGGCAACGTTGTGATGAAACAGGCACGCTGCTTATTTTAGACGAAATTCAGGCGGGTATGGGGCGCACCGGGAAATTGTTTGCTTTTGAGCATTATGGCATTGTGCCAGACATTTTGCTCTTAGCCAAAGGCTTTGGCGGGGGCATGCCCCTGGGCGCTTTTGTGGCCAAACGGGAGCTGATGCAATTGTTGACCCATGATCCGGTGCTCGGACATATCACCACTTTCGGCGGACATCCGGTAAGCGCTGCGGCCGGGTTGGCTACGTTACAGGTATTGCTGGAAACAGATCTGATAGCAAAGGCGCCGGCCAAGGGTGATTTGTTCCGAAAACTGCTTGCGCCACATCCGGCCATCCGGGAGATACGGAGCGCCGGGCTCTGGCTGGCGCTGGATCTGGGATCCTGGGATGCTGTACAGCGGGTGATACAACACTTCATCTCCCGAGGATTGATCACCGATTGGTTTCTATTCAATGATCAGAGTCTGCGTATTGCGCCACCGCTGACGATTTCAGAGGAGGAGATTAGCTGGGCCTGCGAGGTGTTACTGGAAGGGTTGGAACGCGGGTAAGAACACGGATTTTTTTGGAACGCGGATGACGCGGGTGACGCGGATTTTTTATTGGAACGCGGATGACGCGGGTGACGCGGATTTTTTTGGAACGCGGGTAAGAACACGGATTTTTTTGGAACGCGGATGACGCGGGTGACGCGGATTTTTTTGGAACGCGGGTGACGCGGATTTTTTTGGAACGCGGATGACGCGGATTTTTTGTTGGAACGCGGATGACGCGGGTGACGCGGATTTTTTATTGGAACGCGGATGACGCGGGTGACGCGGATTTTTTATTGGAACGCGGATGACGCAGATGACGCGGATTTTCGGCAGCGGATTTTTTATGGTAAAACCTCGTGAGCAGCCCAGCCGAACGCCTTCTGCGCAATCTGCGGTTCGTCTGCGAAAATCTGCGGGAAAAATTACCGTACTTCGCAGAGATAATTCAGGCTTTCAACACAAACTACCAAGATATGACCTATTACCGTAGCCTCATTCTTTTTCTTTTATGCCTTCCTGTTCTGCTACATGCACAATTGCACAATACGATGCAAAGGGAACGCTTGATGGCGCTGGGCATTGATAGTATCGAAAAAACAGAGATATTGCTGGACAGCCTGGAAGAGCCTGTCAAGGAAAGGGTAATTGAGAAAATACTGGTGAATAACCAGGGGTTTTTAACCCGTATAGAAATGTTGGATGAATCCGGGAAATGTATATCCCTATATGAAAGCGACTATCTGGATACTTTTTTGATAGAAAACAGGTATTACATGCGCTGTTTTGATACAAGTTCTGTCCTGATTACCAGATACCAGTATGATAAAAGCAGGCGACTCAAATCCTTTTCCTTTTATTCAAAGGCTGGAAAAACGACTACTGTTTCCCATGTATATAATGCATCGGGACAGTTGTTAACCAAGAAACAAACCTTTCGTCCAAATAAACTGACCGGCAGTAAAGGAGGCAAAGAAGTTTGGCAGTATACCTATGCATCCAATGGTCAATTGTTACAAAGGAATATTATTAGCGGATCAGGGAAAAAAACTAAAGAGCGATTTTATACGTATAAATACGATGCTCAAAACCGGCTTACCGAGATTTATGTAACAAACCAGGAGGGTTTAAAGGACTTTCTGATAGAAAAACGAGGCTATGATCCGAATGGGAAACTGGCTTATGCAGATATTTATTTTGCTTCTCCGGTGCGTATTTCATCCGGGATGCTTAAAGCGAAAATTCCTGCCGGTGGCTGTAAAAACACGAACTATGTGTATGATTCCAACGGACTGATACAAGAAGAATGGATCAGTATTGATCATCAATTGAAAAGTATTATTCGGTACAAATATTTTTCAGACAAACGCTAATGCCAATGGAAAATCTGATAGTTTTTTGCTTTGCACTATTGCTGTTTTCTGGATGTCAGAATCCTGAAACCCTGACTTATGAGGAAGGATTGCAAAGATGTGATAACATCCTGAAGGAAAAACAAAAAGCCAACCCCAAGGGCTTTTTCATGTCAACCCCGGATTGTGTCGTTGGTGCACAGATCCCTGATTTTGAAGCGGTAACGTTGGATGGTAATCAAATTAGCCGCGAAAAATTAAAAGGTAAGCCGAGTATTCTGAATTTCTGGTTTACCTCTTGCGCACCCTGCGTGGCGGAGATTCCCGGACTCAATGCCATTGCTGAAACCTTCGGGGATCAGGTCAATTATGTAGTCAACCCTTAAAAACCCCAATCACCCCAAAGACCAACGTGGTATCGGATTTTGATTCAGGGTCATTGCGGATAATATTGGTTTAAGCCTTCCTATCATCCACCACAGACGATAGCAGCAAGCCA
>JBIKUE010000070.1:0-26560 GCA_044347755.1 Saprospiraceae bacterium | reverse complement strand
CAGGCCTGGTACGACAGGCTGAACAAGGATATGAAAAGTCACTTCGTGATGGGCGCGAGTCGGTCCGGACATTATTTCTGGCACCTGTATTCCCGCATGAACTGGGGCGAACCCTGGTATGCAGGATTCCGGGAGAGTCAGACGGAGTATCGGATGCTCAATCAGAAGTACTTTAAACGCAATCTCATGCCGGGCATGCTGGGCTGGTTCAAGTTTACGGCCGGCACCACGCTGGAGGATATCGAATGGCTGATGACCCGCTCGGCGGCGTACAATGCCGGTTTTTGTCTGGTGATGGACCTGCCGGCAGCGGAGGGCAATGGTATCTGCAAAAAGGTGCTGGAAACCATTCGCCTCTGGGAAACCGCGCGGTTAAAAGGACAGTTCCCCGCCGAAGTTTGTGAGCGTATGAAGGATCTGAGCACTGAATTCCGACTGGCTAAAGGCGCAGATGAACAGCTATTCCTGACGGAAATATATTCCCACAAATTCAAACATACGCAGAAAGTGCGGCAGCCGGGCGAGCCTTTGTACTCCACTTACACCGTGAAAAGTCCTGTGCCTGAGTCGCCGGTAGAGCTCATCGTTACGGCCAATGGAGCAGACTTGAACAACCTGAAGTGGGAAATCAACCGCAGCAAACAAATCCGCATGAATGTGGTGCTGAAAAAGGGACATACCCTCAAATACACCGGAGGCAAGGAGGCCGTGGTGTACGATGCGCAATGGCATGAGGTGGAGAAAATCGTCCTGCCTGAAGGGCCGATCCTGCTCCCGGAAGGGGCCAATACCTTTTTATTTGATACCCGTTTTACGAATGCGGATGCCGGCGTGGAGCCTTTTGCGCAGGTGGAAATACGGGTGCTGGATGTGGCGAAGAGGTTGTAGTTGTTTCACTTTGATAGTATCATTTGGAGGCTCGCCGAAGTAGTGTTTTCCCGCAGAATTACGCAGAGGTGCCGCAGATTTCGCAGATATGCGTTCGGCTTGGGTTTGTTTGGAATAAAGCTACAATCTCCCAAAAACAACCTGTAATACCAAGCTCAACGCCTTCTGCGAAATCTGCGGCACCTCTGCGTAATCTGCGGGAAAAAATATAACGCTACTTACCCTTCAAATACTCCTCCACCAGCTGCTTATAGTACGGCTTCAACGCCGGGCTTACCGTGCGGAACTGCTCCACTTCGGCGCGGCGTTTTTTGAGGTATTCTTCTAAGGCCGGTGGCATTTTAGGCTGCTGTTGACGGGCTACTTCCGCTTCGCGTTGCTCATCCTGCTCACGCTCGCGTTCGGCTTTTTCGTGTTCGAGGAGTCGGGTGAGGATCTGCTCCTGGCGTTTGAGCATGTCGTTGTTCAGCTTTTTATTCACCAGGTCGATCTCGATCTTGTTCATTTCTTCCATGAGCTCGTCGAGCGCTTTGCTGCCTTTGCCTTGCTCCTGTTTTTCTTTTTGCATTTTGCGCAGGGCATCGCGCAGGGCGGCTTGTTTAGCAGCTAACTGAGCAAATTCTTTACTATTAGAAGGCTGAGTGCCTCCTCCGCCGCCATTTGGCTTCTGGCCGTTCTTTTCCTTGCCCTGCTTGTCGAGGCGCTCTTTAAGGTCCTTCATGATCTTGTTCAGATCCTCCTGACCCTTGCTGAGCTTGTCTTTGGGCTCGCCTTCACCCTTGCCTTTGCCTTTGCCGGCCCCTTTGCCCTTGCCTGGTTTGTCGCAGCTCTGACTTCCGGGCATAGCAGAGGCCATTTGCTCCTGCATGTTTTGCATGGATTCTGCCAAAAGTAACGCCAGGTCATTCAGCGCCTTCATCGTGCGGTGCTGATACTCAGTGGCCGTGGTATTGCGGCGTTCCTCCATTTCTTCCAGGCTGTTTTTGAGGTTGCTGTTCACCTCCGTCACTTTCTCCGTAATCACTGTTTCAAGCTGGAATTGCCTTAATGCCAGTGCCTGAAGACTGTCTTCTACGAGCTTGAAATCGTCTTTGACTTTATATTGCTGTTGTGCCAGTTCCACAAACCTTGGGGTGTTAGGGTTGGTGGTTTCAGATTCTTTTTTGATTTGTTCCTGAGCGAAGGATAGGCCTACGAGGTTTTCCAGCAGCTGGCGAATGGTCTTGAGATCTTCCTCCATTTGCTCCATATCTCCGCTTTCCTTTCCCTGCTTCATTTTGTTGGCCATCTCCTTCATCTTATTGGCCGCATTCTTCTGCTTCTTACCCGCCTTTTTGTTCTGCTTGTTGTTCAGTTCCTGTTTTGCGTCTTTTTGTTCCTGCTTCGCATCATTCATGTCCTGTTTATTGTCGTCAATTTTTTCCGGACGCTTCAACTCTTCGTTTTTCTTCATCAACTCGTCCATCTTTTTATCCAACTCTTCCAGCTTTTCATTGAGTTTATCCTGTTCCTTACCCAGTTCTTCGGTGTTTTTTTGCTCTTCTTCAGTCTGTTTAGCCAGTTCTTCCTGCTCTTTGGCCAATTCTTCCAGCTGTTCAATCTGCTGATTGAGCATTTGCTCCACTTCCAGCTGTTTGTACAACTCTTCCAGGCGTTCCAGTTCTTTGTTGAGCTCCTCATTGCTCATCTGCATGTCCTCCATTTTCTCCAGCATCTGATCCTTGTTCTGTTCTTCCAACATTTTTTGGATGTCTTCGAGGAGCTTTTTCATCTCGTCGTTCATGGTTTCCTCGAACAATTTTTCCAGCTGCTCTTCCTTCTGCTGTAATTCTTCATTTTGCTGGTTGAATTCCTCACGCTGTTCCTTGTTCTGGTCAAAGGTTTCTTTGGCTTCTTCCAGTTGTTCCTGAAGTTGCTTTTGGCGCTGCATGAGTTTTTCCATGTCCTTGCGCGTCTGCCAGTCCATTTCTTTCTTTTGCAGCACTTTGTCGCGCAGTTTTTTCAATTCATCCTGGATTTTGAGGCTTTCTTTCAGCGCTTTTTGCAGGTCTTTTTTGATCTCTTCAGAGTTATCGGCTTGCTGCTGACGGAACTCATCGAGCGTAGGCATGCGGTAGTTCATTAATCCGGTGCGGGCATTTTTGGCGCCATTTACCCCGTCATTATCTGATACCTCAAAGTAGTATTGGACTTCATCGCCGGGCTCCAGGTTGAGATTGCGAATGTCCCAGGAATACTCATACTGAATTTGTTTGCCAGATCCACTTGGAGTGACCTTCACCGTGTTCATGGGCATCTGACCACCTTTTGCCTTTTTAACCTGGTAGTTGAAGGTCAGGTTGGAAATACCGTAATCGTCAGACGCATCGCCGGCGAAGAAAGACAGTCGCAGATTGGCGGTGTCTTTGAATTCCTCCACACTAATTTGAGGGTGAAGGTCAGGGATGATGGTTACGGTATAGGCAATAGAGTCGGCGCCTTGCAGCAGGGCGTTGCTGAGGAAAAGTTTGTAGGATTCATCCTTCATTACCCGCCGACGGTATTGGAAAAGTTCATCGTCGAAGCGCTTGGCTTCTTCTCCGGCTTGTCCGCCGAAGCGCAGTTGAAGGTTGTCGGTGTTTTGTGCATTAAACACCCAGCTGATGTCGGTACCCTGAGGCACTACCAGATCACCCACGTTGGAAAGTTCTTCCGTAGCGCGACCCACATAAGCAGGGAATTGGAGTTTTGTGGTAAACGAAAGGATATTGGGTTTCCGGATCACGGAAAGGGTGTAATCCCGACTTTCAATACCGGCGGAGAACAGGTTAAACTCCGTGTCTTTCTGAACATTGGTGAATTTATACGTAAACTCATTGGCTGCATTTTTTTCGAGCCGGTACTGCACATTACCCAGGGAGATGAACACTTCATTGGGCAGCGCGGAGCCTTCCACTTTTACTTTCAGTACGTAATCTGAGAACTGCACCGCTTTCAAAGAATCTGCATTGATCAGGAATTTGAAGGGGGCGGGTTTTTCAAATTTGGTGGTACTGTTCCAAAGGCGCATGGTGCCTTCCCTTAGAATATTGGGGGCGCCCAGTAACAGGAAAAGGAGCAGCATTACCGGCGGCAGGGCATAGCGCAGGTATTTGCGGTTTTTACCCAGATCAATGGCTGCCTGAAAGGGAACAATTCTAATTTCCTCGCTTTTCTGGTTGATACTGGCATTGATCAACTCCGCATAAATGGCATTGTTGCTTTGTTGCTTCAACTGCAGGATATTCAACAACTTATCCTTTACGTTGGTAAAGTGCTGGCCAACGATTTGAGCAGCCTGTTCGTGACTGATTACTTTGCCGAGGTGGAAATAATGCATCAAAGGCAGCGCTACCCATTGCCAAACGGTGTAAGCACTCAAGCCCAGAAACCCCCAAAGCAAGCCCGTGCGCACGCCTGTACTGAAATAAAAATAATACTCGGCTACATTGAGTAAAATGAACAAACCTAACACTACACCAACTGTATACAGCGCGCCACGGAGGAGCTGATTGATATAGAACTTACGGATAAAAGCGTCGAGCTTTTCGATGAGCAGGCTATAATTGTCGCGTTGCATAGTTCGAGTGTTTGCGTTTTCAGGGGTTCGGTTGGGGTTGTAGGGGCAAAAATGTCCAAAAACAAGCGGGATTACAGCAGTTTTATTCTCCTTCATGTATCACTTATCAGATTACATGGTAGGCTTAGCAGTAATTAAAGAAAATGTGGGGAGGTGTTTTTTACATTTACATCAAAATCAGCCATCCCATGTAATAACCATGTTTCCCAGACAAAGGTTGCATTCGGGGGGGCAAGTTAAACTGCTTTTCGGACAAAAAGTTGGCTAATGACAGGAATTAACGCTATTGTGACATTTTGCGAAAAAAGCACCCAAAACCCAAAGTTTCGCATCACCCTTGTTTCTCCATCAAAAAACAATTACTACTACGTTATGAAAAACTTTTTTGCACTTTTTTTCTCCGTGTTAGTCTGCTCGTTCATTTATGCCCAACCCGGGAAATTGATTTCTCAAGGGTATTACGTCTTCAATACAGAGACCGGGGACCAGGTAAGTGGCGACTCTCTAACAGTCTCCTATAATGGCCAGCTACTGCCTGACGGCTATCGTAATTTCAAATATGACCTTATTACAGGCTTTTGGGCCTTAAAAAGCAGAAGTACAGATTACCAGTATGATGTCAATGGTAATTTATTGAGCCATATCAGGCAAAATGGAAATGATACAGATGGGTGGATAAATACCTGGCGATATTCAAGTACATATAATGCAAACAACCAGCAGCTTACATACGCATTGGAAAAATGGGATGGTGCTAATTGGGTGCCAAATTCCTTGTCCGAATATGTGTATGATGCCAACGGTTTACTCATAAGTTTAGGTGGTCCAATAAGCCAAAGATTGTTCACCTATAATGCCGAGGGCTTGCTTGAAACAGAGACATTGCAATATATAAGTAATGGCATTTGGGTTAATTCTACAAAGGAAACCTATGTTTATTACCCAAATTCCAGTCTTGTTGAAACACAACTCTCCAGTGATTGGATTTCCGGGGCTTGGAATGTCTGGAATCGTAAACAGTTTCAGTATGATGCCAATGGCAATAACGTCGAATCGGTTTCGGAGTACCTGATTCAGAACCAGTGGACTCCGGGTTTCAGAACAACCATGGAGTATGATACTGAAAACAACATGGTTTATTGGGTTTCCGGCGACTGGGACGGCGACAGTTGGGAAGATGATACACGTCAATTCAGTACGTATGATCAAAACAATAATTTTACCAGCGCGCGTTTTGAACTGCTGGATAGTACAGGATGGCAAATGGCCACTTTTGGCAGACTGCACTATGGCGCTTTATCCGGGGTTCAGCAGGCTGAGTTGACTAATTTTGTTGTATTCCCCAATCCGGCTGTTTCTTCCATTACGCTGCAGGGAGAAAATCTTGAATCTGCCCAAATCATTGATCGTCAGGGGCAGCTGGTAAATCAAATCACCCTGAATCAGCACAGCGAAACCAATATTCCGGTATCCCACCTTGCTCAAGGCATGTATTTTATTCAGGTAACTCATGCCAATGGAGAAAAAGGCATAAAACCGGTTTTTATTCGCGGAAAATGATACTTAAATGGCGGTACTCAACTACCTGGTAAACCAAGTTAGGGAGCTGTCCATCACCAAACCTCATTTCATCAGAACGGATTGATATTTCCTGACCAATACGTTAAGTTTTAGGAAAATCGAGGCGGCTTTGCTGTACATATGGCAAGGCCGCTTTACTTTTGCTGGAGTAATTTATAATCCCTCTAGTATTTTGAATGGCACATGATTCAATGGTATCTTAATACTAAAATCATACATGTTCGGGCCTTGGGTTTTCATCTGAGACTTTTTTGGTTTGTTTTTTGCCATAGGAATTCAGGCACGTTTTCCTAAAGGACCCTTTCCCAATTATTGATTTGATTGTGGAGTTCCAGGGCTGTTATTTTACCTTTCAATCTTCAATGCCCGCTCATTATCGTTTTAATCATATGCTCATGAAAAAAATTATACTCCTCTTCCTTTGGCTGTTTATTTACGATATAGCCTTCGGTCAAGCACCTCAATTGCTTCCTTTCTCCCAAAATTGGTCAAACGCAGGCCTCATTACACTTGACGATAACTGGGGCGGCGTGCCCGGCATTCAGGGTAGAAGAGGTGATAACATCACGGGTGGCACTGGCGTGGACCCTCAAACCTTGCTAGCTGCCGACGATCCTGGTGTGGTGGACGTGAACGCCAACCGGGGGGACCCTAATACTTTTGCAACAGGCGGTGTTACCGAGTTTGATGCTATTTCTAATGGTACAAAAGTGGTTGCATTACAAGGATCAGGTACAGCCGATGCCCCGTATCTGCTTATCGGAATTATAACAACCGGGCTATCCAACATCGTGGTGCAGTACAATGTGCGGGACATTGATAGTTCGTCCGACAATTCCATACAACAAGTTGCACTGCAATACCGTATAGGCAATTCTGGTGCATTCACAAACATTCCGGCCGGATATATTGCGGATGCCACTACAGGGCCCAGTTTAAATAATTTGGTCACCGCAGTAAATGTAACACTTCCCGTGGCATGTGAAAATCAAGCCGAAGTGCAACTTAGGATTATGACCACCAATGCTGTTGGTAATGACGAATGGGTAGGTATTGATGATATTTCCATTACAGGTACCGCTGCTGCGTGCAATATCACCAGTGTGACATTCTCCAATGTAAGTTCCTGCAACGACAACGGAACACCCTCCAATCCGGCAGATGATTATTTTACGGCAACCATTACCGTAACTTATGTGAATCCTCCGGCCGCCGGCAACCTGACCCTCAGTGGTGATGTGCTCGTTGGAGGTGGTGCGCTATCTGTGGCGGCCCCCTTCACAAGTCCTACCGTTTTTGCAGGCGTACGTCTCAAAGCTGACGGCACACCAAGTGTGGTAACAGCCGCCTTCAGTGCCAGCCCTTCCTGCACATTTACCGTTGACAACGGCCCTAATGTGTTGAGTTGCTCTAATGCCATGTGTGATCTGGCAAGCGCCGGCCTCACCGATGTCCACTGCGAAAACAACAACGAAACCTTCAACGACGATACCGACGACTATATCTGGTTCCAGCTCAACCCAACCGGAACCGATCTGGGCAGCGGTTATGATGTTTCCGTAAGTTCCGGCTCCGTTCTGCTGGATGGTAATACAGCTCCGGATAATGTTCCCTACGGCAACTCCCGGTTCTTCCGCCTGCAAGCCGGCTCTGCCGGTGGGGGCAACGTAACGGTGACGATTACCGACGATGATGATCCGAATTGTACCATTGATGTGCTGATCGTGGACCCTGGCCCATGCTCAGATGAGCCTTGTGAAATTACCGAAGTCATCGAGGCCGATATTGCTTGTGAAGACGACGAACAAACGCCCGGTAATCCTAATGATGATGACATCACGTTTTCCCTCTTCGTGAATGGGGTGGGTGTAGGCACAGGCTATAATCTGACAGTTGATTTGGGCGTCATTACCTATATCGGTGGAGCACCTGCCAGTGATATACCTTATAATGCCACCAACCTTTTCCGTATCTCCGATATGGCAGGTATGGGTTTCAGAACTGTTACCATTACCGACAATGAGGATCCACAGTGTAACTACCTGTTAGAAATTCAGGACCCGGGCTCCTGTTCGATTCCTGTTTGCGATATTGACATTACAGCAATAACCGTTGACCATGAAACCTGCCCGGGCGATGAAGACGGCTCTATTACGATTACCGCAACCTGTACTTCTTGCACTGGACTGGAATACTCCCTCGACGGCACCAACTGGCAGCCTTCCAATACTTTCACAGACCTCGCGCCGGGCGCCTACACCGTCTATGCACGCGATACTGGCGACCCGGATTGTGTGGCGCAGGACAATACCAATATCAATGCAGGCGACAATGTGCCGCCGGTATTTGATCAGAATCCGCTTCCGGCTGATCAGACGGTGAACTGCCACGAGCCTATTCCCGCTGCAGCCACCCTTACGGCAACGGATGCTGTTAGCGGTCCTGCCATGGTCAGCTTCTCGGCATCGGAAACTCCCGGTAATTGTCCACAGGAAAAAACCATTACCCGCACCTGGACTGCGGAAGATGCCTGCGGAAATGAGGCAGTACACACCCAGATCATCACGGTGGTAGATAATGATCCGCCGGTGCTGAACGGATTGCCAAACATTACCCTCAGCATCGAATGTGACCAGCCTCTGCCGGCAGTGCCTAATGTAACAGCCTCTGACCTGTGCGATACCAATGTGCCGGTTACCTATACCACCACCACCACCGCCGGTAGTTGCCCGCAGGAAAAAACCATCACCCGAACCTGGTCGGCTACCGACGATTGCGGCAACAACGCCTCCTTTACTCAAACCATCACAGTTACAGACAACACGGCGCCGGTATTTAATCAAAATCCGCTGCCTGAAGACATTACCGTTTCCTGCTCCGATATTCCGGATCCAGAGGTACTCGACGGTACGGATAACTGCGATCCGGGGATTCCGGTACCGGTGATCTTTATCAATGAAATTCACTACGACAATACTGGCGCCGACGTTAATGAGTTTATCGAGGTGGCTGGTACAGCAGGCACTGATCTTTCTCAATACCAATTGGTGTTATATAACGGCGCCAACGGCACGCCCTATAATACCCTCGTACTGAGCGGTGTCATTGATAATGAAGGCGCCGGATTCGGTGCGGTTTCCTTTGCTTATCCGGTAAACGGTATCCAAAATGGCGCTCCTGATGGCGTGGTACTTGCCACTACTGCCGGCGTTGTCCTGCAATTCCTAAGCTATGAAGGTGCATTCGTGGCCGTGGGTGGGGTAGCTGATGGATTGACCTCTGCCAACATTGGTGTATTGGAAGATGGAAACAATGCCCTGGGTACTTCTCTTTACCTCACCGGTACCGGACAGGAGTACGATGATTTTACCTGGGTAGGACCGTTAGCTTCTTCGGCTGGCACCCTGAATACAGGTCAGGTGATCAATCCTTTGCCTGGTGTTATTCCGGCGGTTTTCAGCCAGATGGTTACTCCGGGCGATTGTAACGGAGAATCCACCATTACACGCATGTGGCAACTTACGGATGCCTGCGGCAATTCAGTTACCCATACCCAGGTGCTGACCGTTAGCGATACCGAAGGTCCATCCTTCTCACCGCCACCGTTGCCCATGGATATTACCCTGAGCTGCGAGCAGCCTGTTCCTCCGGCGCCGGTACTCACTGCTGCTGACCTTTGTGATGTTCCTGGCAATCAGATGGAGCGTGTATGGATTAATGAGATACACTACGATAATACTGGCGGGGATGTAGGTGAATTTATCGAGGTGGCTGGAACAGCAGGTACAAATCTGGGTGCCTACAGCCTTGTATTGTACAATGGTAATGGTGGGGCATCCTATAATACGCTGGTACTAAGCGGTGTCATTCCAAACCTGGCGAATGGATTTGGTACCCTGTGTTTTAATTATCCGGCAAATGGCATCCAAAATGGCGCCCCGGATGGCGTTGCTTTGGTACATGATGTGATGGGTGGTATGGTGGTCCAATTCCTCAGCTATGAAGGGGCATTTGTTGCCACGAATGGCCCTGCCAATGGCTTGACATCTACTGATATCGGGGTGTTCGAAACTGGCACTGAGCCGATCGGCCTATCGCTCTATCTTACCGGTAATGGTGATCAATATGGAGATTTTACCTGGACAGGTCCGCTTGCAGCCACCAACTGTGGTGTAAATACCGGACAAACGTTTGTGGCAGCTTCTATGGGACCAGTGGTTACCTTTCAAGAAACGGAGGAGCCTGGCGCCTGCGATCAGGAGCGATTCATTTATCGTACCTGGACCGCAACCGACGATTGTGGCAATGAAACGGTGTTGAACCAAACCATTACCATTACCGATGATATTGCGCCAACGGTCAACTGCCCGGCCAATATCACCCTCAACCTGGATATCTACGGCAACGCATCCCTGTCGCTGAATGATATTAACTTCAGCTATTCCGACAACTGTGCCGATGTGGATGATCTTGTGGTATTGCCTTTCCCCACCCGGCTTTTTGATTGCGATGATGAAGGTACTACCCAGCAAGTGACGATTTCTGTGCAGGATCCCTGCGGAAATACGGGTACCTGCACGATAAACGTGACGATAGCGCCGTTCGCCCGCTGTACACCTGTTGTATTAATCACAGATCCTTGTGTTTGCAAAAACAACGCAACCACGCTCACCAACGGTCAGTTTGGTGAAGCCATTAAAATTGAATCACTGGCAGGAAAAACCTGGACAGTGATCGCCAATACCGGATTGTATCAGGCCAACAGCCCTGCGCCACCTTCGGCTCCTGTTTTGATACCTGTTGGCACCATACTGCAGGAAAATCCAGTTCCAAGTGGCGATTACTATTTGAATGGTATCCATGTGGATGCCCAGGGGTATTCCATCACGTTCCGAAGCGAGCGAGGTGAACTGCTCACCATTGGCAACCAGTGCGAATACCCCAACCCGAGCATTACGGCCGATCTTTCCGGTCCATTCTGCCTTTTCTCCGATCCGGTAAATCTGACCGGAAATCCTGGAGATGCTAATATCATCAGTCAGGGCTTTACGGTGAACGGTGTTCCGGCCACCGTATTCGATCCATCGCAAGGAGTGGGTCAATACCATATTGTATATACCGTGAATGGCGGTACACCAAAAGCATTCGGTCCGAACGATCCTGGCTGCATTCAGTCGGTTAGTTTGTTCGTCAATGTACTTCCTACTCCTGCCAACCTCACCTGCAACAATCTGGTTACGGTGGCGCTGGACGACGACGATTGTGCCCAGGAATTGCTGCCTGATATGGCGCTGGAGGGCACTTACAACTGCTTTGATGATTACATCGTTGAACTGGATGAAACTCTGCCATTCGGCAACGGCCCATGGCTTCCCCCATTCCTGGATGCCGGCGATATTGGTAAAACATACCAGTTCCGGGTTACACACCTGGTCAGCGGTAATAAATGCTGGGGAACGGTAAAAGTGGAAGACAAACTGGCTCCAGTGATTGTTTGCGAAAACTTCTCTGTTCCATGCAATACACCCAATCTGACTCCGGATTATCTGTTTAACACCCTGGGTATTTTTGCAGCGAATCCAACGGTTACGGATTGCCAGAGTTTCACCCTGACCTACATTGATACGGAAATACCACAAAACTGTGCATCCGGTTTAACCAAGGTTATTACCCGTAAATGGACGGCCAGAGATGCCAGCGGAAATACTTCTACCTGCGAACAAACCATTGGTCTGATTCGCCCAACCCTTGCGGATGTTTCCACGCCACCGGATTACGATGGTATTGATGCGCCTGGATTTGCCTGTACCTCCAGCTATCCAACTCCGGAATGGATTGAAAACCAGGGCCTTCAAGGATTCCCGTATGTATTCGGCGAACCTGCAGGTTGTAACCTTAACTGGGAATATCACGACTTCCGCATTGAAGTGTGTGATGGTACTTATAAAATTCGTCGGGAATGGACCATTGTTGATTGGTGCATAGGTGATGGTATTATCTACAACCAGATCATTAAAGTAGAAGATAAACAAGGCCCGGCAATGACTTGCCCGGCAAACCTGACGGTTTCTGTGAACCCATTCAATTGTTGCGCCAATGTGGACTTGCCAAATATTGTAATTGCGGACGAATGTTCCCGTATCAATAACATCGGCGGTATGGTAACCACCTTTGATCCGGAAACCAACGCCCAAACCGGCATGTTCCTGATTGGAGGATCCTTGCAGGATTTCCCTGGTAATAACCATTGGGATCCAGATACGCTTGCTGCATTTGGAATCACTACCTGTTTGCCCATTGGCAGCCAAATAGTAATGTATATGGCTGAAGACGATTGTGGCAATGCTACTACGTGCACGTTCCGACTGACCATTCGGGATCTGGTTCCTCCGGTGGCCTCCTGCGATCAAACCACCACGGTGGCCATTGGTACGGATGATCCATTGGATTGTTATGGCCCGGCAGGCCTTAATGGTCAGCCGGCAGCATTAGATGCATGCTCCTTTGGCGGGGTCACCTGGGTAAAAGCATCCACATTCAATGATGGTTCCTATGACCAGTGCAACAACCTGAAACTGACCATTCGCCGAATGGCGCCATATTCAGATTGTATCGAAAACCTGAATGCCAACCGCGGCACTTTACCATGTGATGCTCCGAATCAAAGTTTCCCATCAGAACGCGATCGGGCGATAACAGAGCAGGATTCCATCAAATTCTACTGCTGTGAGGTGGGCACTACACAAACCATCATACTTACCGCATATCAGGTAGACCTCAACGGTAATATCATGATAGGCCTGGATGGATCACCTATCAAAAACGAGTGCATGATTCAGGTGGAAGTGCAGGACAAGCTGAAACCTTCCTGTGTACCACCCCCCAACGTATCCGTAGATTGCGAGAACTTTGATCCAAGTCTTTGGACCTATGGCAAAGCACAGGTAGCAGATAACTGCTGCCTGGATATCACAAAGGAATATCAGGGTCAATGCGGATTAACACATTCTGCCAACTACGCGCAGTTTGATACGGTTTGTAATAAGGGTACGATAACCCGGACTTTCCGCTCATTCGACTGTTATGGCCAAAGTAGCCAATGTACTCAGCGAGTAGTGGTTACCTATAACCAGGATTACTTCCTGGTCTTCCCGAACGATGCCATTGTTACTGTATGCAACGATTCCGCGCGTTACACGGAGCCCAGGTTTTTTGGCGAAGACTGCGAATTGCTGGGTTTCACTTATGAGGATGAGATCTTTGACGTAGTACCCGATGCCTGCTTCAAGATTGAGCGCACCTGGACTATTATTAACTGGTGTACATACAATCCGAACGGCAGCTGTATTGAAGTGCCCAATCCCAATCCGATAGCGGCGCTCAATCATTCCAATAACCTTCCGGGACCAACCGTCTCCGCTTGCAATACCTTGCCACCGTGGAAATCGACGGTCATCAAGATTAATCCGACAGACCCGGTAGCTACAGATTATTGCATTTTCTGGGAGAAAGATGCCAACTGTTATAAGTACAAACAAATCATCAAGGTAATTGACACAAAGGATCCAATTGTAGACAACTGTCTGCAGGATACTACCTACTGCGATGTTACGACCAACGCATCTGGTCTGTGGAACCACATGGATTGGTGGGACAACCTGCACCAGTCGCACGATTTATGTGAAGGACCAGTGGATCTGACCCTCACAGCAAGGGACTTGTGTTCGGGAACAAATGTTTCAGCCCATTTCCTGCTGTTCCTGGATCTGGACAACAATGGCAGCATGGAAACGGTGGTGAACAGCTTGAACCCTCCAGCTCCGGGCGTAGTGTACTATGACAATGTCAATACCCCGAACTTTGGCGGAGGCGTACTCCGTCAGTTTGATAACCGCGGGTTGCCATTGAATCAAACCTACCGCTTTGCCTTGCAGCAAGGCCTGAATGCTGCCGGCAATAGAATGGTATTTGCTGTGCGCTGGAATACCCAGCAATCCCCGAATGTATACACTCCAGTGGAGTTCCCGTATGGTACACACAAGATCAAGTGGTTCATTACGGATGGTTGTGGCAATGAAACGGTTTGTGAGTATAACTTTACGGTAAGGGACTGCAAGCCACCTACTGTTGTATGTCTTAACGGTCTTAGTGCCAACATCATGCCTACAGGAATGATCCAACTTTGGGCTTCTGACTTCCTGCAATACACCGAAGATAACTGTACCTCAGCGGGGCAGTTGAAAATTGCCAGTCGCAAGTGTGGCGAAGGCACAGGTATACCTACGAATCCGGATGGCAGCCTGCAAACCTCTGTCGCCTTCAACTGCTCAGAAATTGGTACTCAGTGTGTGGAGCTTTGGTCAGTGGATGCTGCAGGTAATGCTGATTATTGCGAAATTTATGTGATTGTTCAGGATAATCTGGGTGGCTGTTCTACGGATTTTGTCAATGTTGCAGGTGAGTTACATACAGAAATGACGGAAGGTGTTGAGGAAGCCATGGTGAAAATAGAAGGTGTGAGTTCCTTTACTCCTCCGTTCTCTTATTTCGACCTATCGGATGCAAATGGTCATTATGAAGTAATGAATAATATTCCGCTGGATGCCTCCTTTACCATTGCTCCGGAAAAGACAGACAACCCGTTGAATGGGGTAACTACTTACGATTTGGTATTGATTTCCCAGCATATTTTGGCCATACAAGCGTTAGACTCGCCCTACAAAATGATAGCTGCAGATGCCAATAAATCTGGATCCATCACCACATTCGATATTGTGGAGTTGCGGAAATTGATCCTGGGGATTTACACGGAATTACCGAATAATGATTCCTGGCGTTTTGTAGACTACAGTTTTGTATTCCCAAATCCGCTGAATCCATTTGAAACAGCATTCCCTGAGTCCATTTCCGTGGCAAATGCTTTTTCCAATATGATGCAGGAGAACTTTATGGGTGTCAAGGTTGGTGATGTCAATTATTCTGCCATCCCGAATGCAACGTCCCGGGTAGAAGAACGTAGTCAGGGTACTGCAATATTTGATTTAGTTGACCGGACGGTAGCCAGTGGAGAAAATGTTGAGGTAACCTTCAAATCAGCGCAAGAATTGGCCGGGTTCCAGTTTACCCTTCTGCATGAAGGCCTGGAATTGCTGGGCGTGGTGGATGCGCCACAGGTTAGCAGCCAGAATTTTGGCGCATTTGATGGTATCACTACCGTTTCAGTGGATGGCGCCCAGGGCTTCACACTTCGTTTCCAGGCTAAAAAAGCAGGTAAATTGAGTGAGTTACTTCAGGTTTCCGGTGCTATTACCCGTGCAGAAGCGTATGCACGCACAGGTGCCGATAAACAAAATATTGCACTGCGTTTTGATGGCAAAAAGGTTGCCGGTCTGGATTTTGAGCTTTACCAAAACCAACCGAATCCGTTTGTCAATAAAACTACCATCGGGTTCTTCCTGCCTGAAGCTTCAGAGGCCACATTATCTGTTCTGGATGAAACTGGCCGCTTGGTTTATCAGCAAAAAGGTCAATTCCCCCAGGGGCACAATACCGTTGTATTGGATCGCTCGCTGCTGAATACAAGTGGTGTATTGTATTACAAACTGGAAACAGAAACGGCCAGCGCTACGCGCAAGATGATACAGGCGAAGTAGGGTAGAATATTATCGGAAGCGTTCCAAACTGGCGAAGGCCGGTTTGGAACGCTTCGTTTTATGTAGAAGCCAGAATCCGACAAAATCACTTATTTTTTCCAGGAGGATTTGTTTGGTTGCTTTATTTGAGTAACTTTGTCAAGCCTTGACGATTAACGTATTGTAGACACACCCCGACAAGACCTCAAGTTTGCTCCCGGCAAGCTTACGGTTATCTGACACGTTGTATAATTTGTGCGTTATGATTTAATCTATGTATTGGTGAGCACTCCTTGTTGAAGATCATCGTCTGCTCATTCACCTGTTTTTTTCTCCGTATTGTATCCACTGTGCTTACACAGTTGGCTTACTTCGTATTGCTTCGAAGTCAAGGCAAGCAATGTGGGTTTCATTCATGGCAAAAACCTTGTTAGAATGCCATTTTTCCATGTTTTATTTCAAATAAAAACAATAAATTTATGTCAAGCCTAATTTTCTTTCGAACAATTAGGGGGGGGCGAATGATTGTATGGATTGCGGCTTTATTTGCTGTAAGCGTTTCAGTCCTTCATGCGCAGTCTATGTGCCCATTGGACAGATTTGAATTTGAAATAGAGAAAGTAATACCTGCAAGCCCCTGGAAGGTTAATTCAAATGTTAGTACACCAGGCGCATTTCATGCTTTCTATCGGGTGAAGTTAAAAACCAAAGCCGGTCAGCCTACTTTTCCGGCAAGTTTCACCTTCAACTATCTCCGGTTTGACGGGTTAATTCAACTAAACAATTTTACGTCCCGGATCAACGACTCCATCACAATGGCCCTTACTCCGGCTGTTTACAGACCGTTCTTGAGCATCTCTTCAGATGGGGAAGTAGTTTGGGAAGTTGGAAACTCCACAAACTGCGAACCTGGCGGCGGTGGCGGCGGAATCCCGTTACCATTGCCCATAGGGGCAAACTCAGTAACTTTATTCACCATTTGTGTTGAAGCGGTACCAAACGATTTTATCAAATGGAATACATTTGGTGCATTTGCCGACCAATGCTCTCCGAATGCAACCTGTACAGGCCAAATGTCTGTTTCTGCCACAGGTGGGAATACCAATATTACTTTCCCTGTACCTTCTCCAGGATTGGGTATCAAAATGATGAGTTTTGAATACGCTTACGAGAGTGGATTACAAATTCCTTATGTTAAGGTAGGTATTCGTCCTCCATTGCCAGAAAGATTCTCGAAAGTGGATGGTTACATTCATATTGTTCCTGAAATGGCTTCTGCCTTACTTGACCTTGAACCCGTAGCTCATCCCGATGGACCTGGATTAACCCAAGCGCTTAAAAGAAAAAATCAGGATGGCTCTTTTGATATCTATTTTTCTTTTGTTGATTTTCCCCACCCTGATTCCAGTATTCAGAATACTACGGACACGGTATTTGTTTTAGCTATCCTTCTAAATGGCATCTATAATTTATCGCAGGGAGGAATGTTACATTGTTCATTAACTGCAGGCAGGTGGGCTCCCGGCTCTTTGCAAAATAATACCCAAACCTTTCAGTTGGTGGCTAACCCCACTACAGTTAACATACCAGGCCATGAACCCTGTGAAAAAAACCTGACAGTATCAGGAACTTCATTCCTTACCCAGGATTGCGAAGGGGTTGTTCGGTTTTCAATATCGCATAACCACACTGGGCCGATGAGTTTTAATCGGCTAAGACTGGAGTTTTTTTATTCAGCGAGTGCCAATGGAAGCGCTATTCCCGGCACACCGGTTTCTACATTGCCGGATGCTGCTGATAATGACACATTTATCCAGATTGCAGCTAACCTTTGGTTTTATGTGTATGAAAAACAGGTGCCTAATGGAAGTTCCTTCCAAATTACTTCGGGGATGTATGTAGATGTTCCGTTTAGCCTGTTTAATAATTGTGTCGATTATCGCGTTACGGCTGGTGAAGGAGATCCTGCACCAGGCGCAGGCAACGGAAATTCTTATTGTGCATTAGAGGTGACGCTTGGGAATAAATTATGTGATCCCAGGGTTGAGGGGAGTGTTTTTTTAACAAATTTTGAGCCGGCGCCTATGTATAAGGTAAGCCTGAAAGATTTCAACTCTCCCTATGAAGAAGAACTCAACACGTTTTGTGAATCCGATTTTGCAATCTGTCCGGATCAAAGCCAGGCGCCTTTTTTCCTGAAAGTGGAAACCGCGCCCGGGTATGAAGACGATTACCTTTGTACAAGCGGGGGTGGGACTCCTGGGGTAACGACCTATGATATCGTATTGATTCAAAAGCACCTCAAGTCTTCACCACAGTTTCCTACTGTGTATGAGCGATTTGCGGCGGATGCAAACCTTGCTAATACATTAGGGAACGTAGATATTAATGCATTTAGAAATCTTATTCTGGGAGTATGGGACCCTACGGACAATGACCCAAACAATGATGGTCTTTTCGGCACGACACCAAATTGGAAATACATTAATGAAAATATCAATATTCCAATTCCACAACCAATAAACGATCCAATTGCACTAAGAAAAGTACCAATTTTAACAGGATTAACCGACACCAGCCATGTCCCAATCAATGGCATTGGCAATTATGGGCATTTTTATGCCGTAAAACTGGGGGATATCAATCGGAGCTGCAATTGTGATGGTTTCAGGCCATCTGAGCAGCCACGTGAGGGATCGGCTCATTTTAAGCTGGGAAGAGAGGACGTTCGGCAAAAAGGAAAAATCGTGAGGATTCCTGTTTATTGGGAGTCTTCTTTCAAACCAATTGCGCTGCAGGGTGGATTCAGGTTTGACCCATCATTATTTGCTTTCAAAGATATTGAACCAAATCCGGAAATTCCGGTGTATCCCTGGCATTTTGGTACTTCCAAGGTGGAGGAAGGCATTTTGAAGTTTGCCTGGGATAATGATCAGGATCTTCTGCTCCTGCCGGCCAAAATGCTCCTTTTTACAGTGGAGTTTGAACTGAGGTACGGACAGGATTTACCAGACGAAGCACTTTTATGGTCCTCAGACCAGGTACTATCCTGTCTCGCCTATTCGGAAACAGGGGAGGAATTTCGGGTTGGGCAGGCGCATCAGGAACAAAGCGCCAGACGTGTCCCGGCCATGGCGCTGACAATCAGCCCCAATCCAGCCACAGACCAGGCAACGGCCTATATCTACAGCGAAAAAGCCTCTGACGTTACATTGCTGCTCACGGATGGAAGAAGCAGGATGTATTCCAAACAAACGGTTAGCCTCCAAGCCGGAGACAACACCGTTTCCGTGCAGTTCCCGGATTCCGTACAACCCGGAGTGTTTTACCTGATCCTGGAATCTGAAAATACACGTCTGCAGAAAAAGTTGGTCAAGTTGTAGGTGAGTGTGATTTGAGCCTTTGCTTCTTCGTTTCCTTCATATTAACTTTCAAAATGTAGTAAACGGAGAAGCAAACGCTCAAGTGCCAACTAAAAAACTTTTCTGCTCTTCAAATTCAATCCAGGCTTCTCTCATGAAAAAAATAGCATTCCAATTACTCCTGCTGAGCCTTGCCCTGCCCAACCTTTGGGCACAAACCCGTTATTATGTAAAAAACACGGCCGGCGGCCAAAACACCGGAACTTCCTGGGCCGATGCTTTCACCGATCTGCATCTCGCCCTTAACACCTCCCAGGCAGGAGATGAAATCTGGGTGGCAGAAGGCCTGTTTATGCCGGACACCGGCGCCAATCGCGACCGATCCTTTGTACTGAAAAGCGGCGTAAAACTGTTCGGCGGGTTTTCAGGTTCAGAAACCAATTTGGCCCAACGAGACTTAACTGCACATCAAACCATCCTGAGCGGAAACATAGGGAATCCGGACATGGCCGAGGATAACTCCTACACGGTTTTATACCTGGCCTACCCGGATACCAGTACCTTGTTGGATGGCCTGGTACTTCAGGATGGTTATGCGCAGAGCGACACCGCTTTCAACCAGATTTCACCAGTGCGTAGCGGCGGGGCAGTATATGTAATGGCTCAAAACGGGAAGGGGCAGCCCACTTTTCGAAATTGTATTTTCCAAAATAACTACGCCCGGGATTACGGAGGCGCCTACTTCGTAAATGCTCAGGGCTCATCGGGGAGTACGCCCTTGTTCTACAGGTGCACCTTCCGGCAAAACACCGCAGGATTCCGGGGAGGGGCTATTTATGTTACAGGAGGGAATTACTATGATCGGGGCATAGAGTACGACCATTGTGTGTTTGATTCCAATACCGCGTTGGGTGATTATGGAGGTGCTATATTCTGGAGATGTAATTTCGGATCAGAGCAATGGGATTTTATTGGGTGCAACATGAAAAACAATACTTCAGATTACACTGGAGGCTTTTTATATTCCCTTTATTTTGGACTTAATCCATTTAGACTCCAAATAGATAGTTGTCTTTTTGAAAGGAATAGTAAAATAGGGCGACTTGCTACTATAGAAAATGACTTGATACCTAATGGCGCTCAAACTGTATTCAAAATGAGGAATACCAAATTCATTGATGATAATGGAGCCGGTGCCATATATTTTTACTCATTACTGAATTCAAATAACTCTTTGATTGCTGATACTATTCTCATCCAAAATTGTTCATTTATTCGTCCGTATTTTCCTCAGGTAATATATTACGGTGCAAGCTTTTATAGTGGCGGAGGGTATGTTGATATTGCCAATAATTTATTTTACATGGAGACAACTTTTCCAGCTCAGCTCTCATCTGGTCCTGTCATTTCAATTTCAGGTACATCACTAAATATAAGAAATAACCTAATTAATTGCAATGCTTTACCATTTGGGATTCTTCTGATAAAACACCCAATTTTATCAGGGGAAGCAAATGTGGAAGGCAATCTGTTCCTTAATTTTTCCAAGGAAGGTAGATTTAGAGCTATCAATAATAATTACACGACGTCAAATGCAAGAACTGCGATAAAGAACAACACTTTTGCTAATTGTACAATTGGCGCGGCTAGTTTTGATAGTTTTAAATCCGCCGCCAATGCCACCAACAACATCTTCTACAACTGCAAATCCGCCACCACCGGCCTGCCTGCGCTTCCATTCAGGATGAATCAGGACACCTTTTTCTTTTCACATAATTATTTCGACAGTGATTATTTCTGTACAGGTTATCCCAACATCACCTGTGGCCCCAACAACATCTTCGGCATAGATCCCCTGTTTCGGGATACGGCGGCCGGAGATTACCGGCTGTCAGGCTGTTCGCCGCTGATCAATATGGGTTCCAATGTGGCGGCAGAAGGCCTACTAACAGATTTGGCCGGTTTGCCGCGTATTCAGGACGGGCAGGTGGATATTGGCGCTTATGAATCGGTTCCTTTTGGCCTGGCTTCGGCGCCGCAGGTGCATCCGGCATGTGTAGGCGCTTCCAATGGCCGTATTTTACTCCAACCGGAGAACGGCTGCGAGCCTTACACTTATACCTGGCAACCACAGGCCGGCAATGGCCCGGAGCTGAATGGTCTGCCGCCTGGCGCCTACCAATATACATTAAGCGACGCCTCCGGGCGGCAGATTACAAATACCCTCACGGTGCCGGAAGCTCCGGAGCCTGTGGCAGCTGTGCAGGCCACCGACGTGCTTTGCGGGTTGCTTACGGGCGGACAATTAAACGCTACGGTACAAAGCGGTACGGCGCCGTTCTCCTATCTATGGCAGCCTGCAGCGCCCGATACCTCAGCGCTGATACAGCTAAGCCCCGGAACGTATGCGCTCACGCTCACAGACGTCAACGGCTGTGAAGACAGCACCACAGCAGCTATTGGTCTGACAGGGCAACTGACCCTACAGGTAGACGGCTCGCCCATTTCCTGCCATGATGCTGCAGACGCCTGGTTGTCGGCCACACCTGTTACCGGAGCGGCGCCTTATGCCTGGCAATGGTTGGGCTGGCAAGGCACGGACTCTCTGGCACAACCCCTTGGACCGGGCATATATGCTGTTACCGTGAACGATCGCTATGGCTGCACGGCAGCCTTCAGCTTCCCGCCGCTTACTGCGCCGGATTCTCTTTGGATAGGGCTTGGCGTGAGCCATCAAACCCAGAGTAATCCGCCGAATGGCGCAGCAGTGGTGACCACTATTTCGGGAGGAACCGGTCCGTTTACGTATTTTTGGAGCAATGGCGCTACAACTAAGGCTATCTCCGGGTTAACTGCCGGATTCTATACCGTAACAGTTACGGATCATCGCAATTGCACCGCTACCGCTTCGGTGGAAGTAAAGTTTCAAACTGCTACGGAACAGCCGGAATCCTTCGGACTGCGTTTGTATCCAAACCCTGCAGGCGATTGGATGCAAATACAATTGCCTGCAGGGATCACACCGGTATCTATGGAGCTGATGGATTTACAGGGTAAGGTAATCCGGCACTTGGGAGGGCAGGAGCGACGTATAGATTTGAGTGGACTTCCTGTGGGCGTGTACACCCTGTTGGTACGTACCAGCGAGGGGGCCTGGCTACGTGCAAGATTGGTGAAAGGGTAGCAATTGCCAACTCATGACAATTTCGACCAAAAACATTGATAAAGATTGGCCATTCGCTACATTTGCTCGCATTTTTCACCAACTATAACATTGCTAAACATGATGAAAAGATTATCCATCCTGGTTTTCGTCCTTCTGTGCACCCTGGCAGTTTCTGCTCAGCACCAGCGCCGTGTACTGATTGAGGAGTTTACCAACGCTTCCTGCCCTCCTTGTGCAGCCCAGAACCCAGGCTTCAATGCCGTGGTTGATGCCAATATTCAATACCTTACTCCGGTTAAATACCAAACCAACTGGCCGGGTTTTGACCCGATGAATGTACAAACGCAGACTGATGTAGCCCCTCGCGTTACCTATTACGGTGTAACAGGTGTTCCAAACGGTCGCCAGAACGGTACAACAGAGGTCTTCCCGCTGTCAAACTTCACACCTGCGGTAATCCAACAGCAGTATAACCTGCTTACACCGGTAACCATCGCCCTGTCGCATACGGTAAATGCGGCCTTCGACTCTGTGTTCATCTCTGTTTCAGTAAAGTCTGAGACTGAACTGACCGGAAACCTTCGCCTTCGTGTTGCAGTAATTGAAGATGAAATCATCTTTGAGGCTGCTCCGGGAACCAACGGCGAGAAAGATTTCTATCAGATCATGCGCAAAATGCTTCCAAACTCAACAGGTACAGCTACGAACGCTTTTGCTGCAGGAGAAACCAAAACGTACAACTTTGCCTGGAAACTGGCTAATTTCTACGACATCAACGAAATGAGCATTGCAGCATGGCTGCAGAATGACGGTACCAAAGAAGTGTACCAATCTGAGCGTTCGGAGCCACTGCCTCCAGTGGCTGGCCTGGGCATCAGTGTTCCATCTGAGAACGTGTTTGCATGTGCTGCAGGGTATTCTCCTAAGTTTACCATGACCAACACGGGTGATGCCAACCTGACCAGCGCACTCCTCCGCTTCCGTCAGGGTTCAGGCGCCTGGACCGATCTGAACTGGACCGGCGATCTCGCTCCTGGCGCTTCTGAAGAAGTTACTCTGACTGACATTGTGATCAATACTTCCGGTACTACCAATATTGAAGTGGCGGTTATCAGCTCTAACCTGGGTATTCAAACCAACCTGGTTGGTGGTACCTCCACGATCAAGGTATCTGCCAATGTAGGGCCTGCACAAGCACTTCCTTTCGGTAACACTTTCCAAAGTGCAGCATTCCCTCCTACGGGATGGTCTTCTATTAATGTAGGCACAAATGGCTGGAAACTGGCTACCAATGCAGGTGCTGGCAGCACGCGTTCTGCTCGTTGCAACTTCTACGACATGGGTGATGGTCAGACTGCCTACCTGTTTACGCCGAAAATCGATCTGAGCACAGCTACCAACGCTTCTACGCTAACTTTCGATCATGCCTATGCAGAGTACAATAATACCTATGTAGACCATCTGCTCGTTGAGGTGTCTACAGATTGTGGCGATACCTGGGAAACCATTTTTGACAAAAGCGCAGACGATTTGGCAACAGCTCCTGCAACTACTGCAGCTTTTGTTCCAACCGCAGCACAATGGGCTCCTAACTCACTGGACATGTCTGCTTTCAATGGTCAGGCAGAAATCCTGGTCCGTTTTGTAGGTGCAAGTGGCTTTGGTAATAACGTTTTTGTAGATAACGTAAATGTTACTACCGCTGTTGGTACTCAGGAACTTTCTCTCAGCAACTTCCTGGTGGCTCCAAACCCAACTAACGCATACGCAGAAGTACGCTTCAACCTGGAAAATGCTCAGAACATCGACCTGCGCGTGTTCAATGCAGAAGGTGCTTTGGTACAAAGCCAATTGTTGGGCAATCTCGTATCTGGCGATCACCGCGTAGTGCTGAACGCAGCAACGCTTGCTTCCGGCAGCTACCGTGTAGTACTGCAGGGCAGCGAAGGCCTCGCTCAAACACAAATGATTGTAGTGAAATAATTTTCACTTGTTCATATTTTTATCATCAAGAGCCATTCCCGTAAAATCGGGAGTGGCTCTTGTTCGTTTCGTTCATCGGTAAAACTTCTAAAAGTTTCATAACATTCCCGTACAAGGGTTGCCTGCGAAAATTTCATTCTGTATACGCTTTTATTACATTTTTTCATTACCTTTGACACAATGAAGCGTGTTTTGATGAGAGCGGTAGTCGTATAAAGCGATTGCCGCTTTTTTTAATGCCGCATTGTTTTCCCGGATGTCATTCCGGGGTACATAAGATTTTCCATGCGACTATACATTATTGCCGGAGAAGCTTCCGGTGATCTTCATGGCTCTAACTTATTGAAGGCTTTGTATGCTCAGCATCCAGATCTTGAATGCAGGGTCTGGGGAGGAGATTTGATGCAACATGCTGGCGCCACTTTGGTGAAACACTATCGCGATCTGGCTTTTATGGGTTTTGTTGAGGTAGCCAAAAATCTGCGCACCATTCTTCGAAATATTGCCTTTTGCAAGGAGGACATCCTGGCGTTTAAACCGGATGCATTGATATTGATTGATTATCCGGGCTTTAATCTCCGGATAGCTCAATGGGCCAAAGCACAAGGAATAAGCGTGATTTATTATATCTCCCCGCAACTTTGGGCCTGGCATGCCTCTAGGGCAAAGGCTATTAAACGGGATGTGGATAAATTGATGGTGATTTTGCCGTTTGAAAAAGCCTTTTTCAAGGGCTTTGGTATTGATGCCGAATTTGTTGGGCACCCTTTACTGGATGCGCTGGGAGGATTGCAACAGCACAAGGAAGCAGAAACGGGTAATACCATCGCCCTTTTGCCCGGAAGCCGAAAACAAGAAGTAAGCAGGATTTTACCGGTTATGTTGAGCGCCACCCGGGCATTCCCGGATTACCGGTTTGTTATAGCCGGGGCGGGTTCTCTTCCGGAAAGCTACTATCGGGAGTTTTTGGCTGAATACCCGGCTGTGCAGCTGGAGAGAGGTAATACATACGCCATCCTGCAGCGCTCCAGAGCTGCACTTGTAAAATCCGGCACCTCCACCCTCGAAACAGCCCTGCTGGATGTACCTCAGGTGGTTTGCTACGCCGGAAATCCGATATCCTACCAGATTGCCAAACGCCTGGTAAAGGTGAAATATATTTCTCTGGTAAATCTTATTGTAGACCGCCCGTTGGTAAGGGAGCTTATTCAACACGAACTTACTCCGGAAAATGCCGCTGCAGCATTGCGGGAAATACTGACACCGGAAAAAGCTGCCGAAATCAAAGCCGGGTACGCAGATCTGCGTCATCTACTGGGTGACGGCGGAGCCTCGGAAAGAGCGGCAAAAATGATTCTGGAAATGGTAAAATAGTTGAACCTGGAACGCCAAGGTAAAAAGTGTTCAGTACTGAGGTTTTTTTTTAGCTGTTTAGTTTTTAATTTTAAAATAGATAGATATTGCCGCTCAATTTTTGACTTTTTACATTGAAAACAACTTCTTCATTTTATGAAAGAGACAAAACGAAAAATACAACTGCTGAATGACGGCCTGGATGGAACCTGTTATGCGTTGAGTTCCGGTGTTGATGAAATCATCTATGCAGGTGGAGAATTCGCAACAGCCGGCAAGATCAATGCTAAAAACATTGCCCGATATAATAGCATTCAGAACAGGTGGACGGCACTGGGCGAAGGGGTGGACGATATTTGTAAGGCTATTGCGGTAGACCGCCAAAACGGAGATGTTTATGTCGGGGGACAATTCATTAAAGCAGGAAATGTGGAGGCCAATCATGTTGCCAAATGGACTGGTAGATCCTGGGAGGCACTTGGAACAGGCTTGCCGGATGATTGTAATGCGATTTTGATCGACGAGAATCAAAACGTGTATGTTGGCGGAAATTTCACTCAAATTGGTGATCTGGTTGTAAATTATATTGTTAAATGGAACCCCAAAACAAAGAGTTGGTCCGCGTTGGGGGATGGCTTGCCTGGCGCCTGTAATGCGTTAGCGTTTGATGGAAACGGGAATTTATATGCTGGTGGTGAAATAGCGGTAAGCAAGTGGGATAGTGCCACCAACACATGGAAGACCCTGGCAGATCAATTCGTCCTTTATATGTCATGCCATGCCATCGCCATTGACAGTACCAGCAATACTGTTTACGCGGGGGGTAACTTTGGCGTTAAGCAATACGATGAAGTCAATGATAGATGGATCGGTAGTGTCATTTTGCGTATGATTTCATAATTTTGCTTTCAAATTGTTTTTGCCATGGTTAACGAAGTTAAAGTTTGTCGCAAATGCGGTTCGGAGCACATCGTGAAAAATGGTTCTAATAGTGCCG
>JBIKUE010000069.1:0-26591 GCA_044347755.1 Saprospiraceae bacterium | reverse complement strand
GGTGCAAACACCGATATTTGTTGACTGAACTCCTTGGGTAAAGTAATCATAATTTTAAGAGTGTGGTTACTCCAAAATTAGTTACTTCCAAGGAGTTCTTTCTTCTTCATTTGGCTAAAGTCCAGTTTAGATCCTGTTGAGGATTTATTAAGGGTCGTTATTTCATGATCCTATGCACCAAAAATGAACCGCAAAGTCAAAAAAGGCGCAAAATATATTGTTGTTTGTGTCCTTTTTGCCTTTGTGCTTCAAATTATTACAGTATTGTGCCAACCTGAATTAAGCCATTGAACGTTATTTATGCGCTTTGATTTCAATCTTTACTCTACGCCCTTGCTGTTTGCCTTTTTGCAAGGTTGGATTTATGCTTTACTGTTTTTGGCCCGGGGCTGGCGGCAAGCCCGACTTTCAGACGGGATGTTTGGCGCATTATTGATAGCATTCACTTTTGACATTTGGGAATATATGCTCGGTTTCGCGGGCGTTGAGATCCTGTGGCAGGAGTTGAATTTTTTTCCCAGAACCTTTAGCCTGCTGCTTCCGCCTCTGGTGTTTTTTTACCTGAAAAGTCAGTTCAATATTGGTTTTACATTTAAAAGAAAGGATGCCCTTCACGCGCTGCCTTTTTTGATCTACTTCCTGTACCATCTATTGGTATTTGTTCAAGGACCAGCGTTTGTAAATCATTGGTTGGAAACGGTCCATCAACCCTTTGAGCTGGATTTAGGGTATGCTTTTGCGCTTTTTTGTTCCCAGTTATACTACTTTATCAGTGCCTACCGCTTGTACCGGGAATACCAGATTTGGGCTCCTACTGAGTTTTCAGATACCGATACGGTGAGTTTCAGTTGGTTTCGCAATTTTTTGTTGGCCTATTTGGCTAGCAATGTGGTCAGTTGGATCATGTTTTTGGTTGACCTGTGGCTTCGATTGGATTTTTGGCATGACTGGTGGGATGAGCTTTTCCTTGCGGGCCTGATTTATTATCTTTCCATTGCCGGATACGCACAGCTACAGCCCAGAAAAATTCAATTTACGGCTACTGAATCGTTCAACGAGCCTGTCCCTGCCAGGCAAGAAAAATTGAGTGAGCCAGAACTCCTGGGTTGGAAGGATCAGATTGAAAAGCTCATGGTGGAAGACCAGTTATATCTGGAGCCGGAATTAACGCTTTCAGATATTGCTCAGAAGCTGGGTACCAATATCTCTATTCTTTCGGCAGTGGTGAATACCGCCTTTGGCAAAAATTTTAATGACTATGTGAATTCATTCCGGGTAGAGTTGGTCAAATCAAGGCTGAAGGATCCTGCTTTTCAACATTATTCCCTGCTGGGCATCGGTTTGGAATGTGGATTTAACTCCAAGTCAACCTTTAACCGGGTGTTCAAAAAGATCACCGGGTATGCTCCGGGTGATTATGCAAGAGGATCCTGATATCCTTTATTTCATACTTCTAAGTCGCCTCAGTTTGCTGAGAAATTCCGGTGTTACACCGATGTAAGCGGCAATCTGCTTTTGCGAAATGGAATGGATCAGGGTAGGGTAGTGCCTGCAAAATTGCTCATACCTTTCCTTAGCGGTAAGGCTCATGTTATCCATGACTCTTTGGCGGTTTGCCACCAGGGATTTCTCCGTAATGATGCGGAAAAAACGTTCAAATTTGGGTGTTTTCCGATACAGGTCTTCCTGATCTGATTTGGCAAGCAACAAGACACGGGTTTCTTCCAGTGCATCAATATTCAATTGTCCAGGGAGTCCGGACAGCAAGCTGTACATATCGGCAATCCACCAGTCAGGTGGAGCGAACTGCAAAACGTGTTCAAAACCATTGTTGTCTATGGTGTACCCACGCAAACAACCTGCCACCACAAAAGCTGAATGGCGGCATACTTCGTTTTCTTTTAGCAGGAATGTTTTCCGACCAATGATCTTGCTGCTAAGCAGAGATAGAAAATGGGTCTGCTCATCCTGGTTTAGCCGGATGTGCTTTTCAATGTTTTGAAGGATTAGCTGTTGATCTTCGGTCCGAATCATTTTGGTTGCACTGGTTCAAGGTTGTAATACTTCAACAGTGCCGGCGACTTCAAGGCCGGCATTTCTCCCGGTATCTTCAAAAATCCGTTGTCCTTTTTCCCATAACTCCACCTGAAGGGTAGCCTGAAGGCTTTCCTGGATTTTTCCTTTCATTTCTCCGGATAATGGAGAAACCAGTGCTGTTCCGGGGGCTTGTTTAGCCAGGATGCGCAATTCTGAACCTGGGTTTCTGAAGGTAAGAGATACTTCAGTGTCGGATATCTTTAGGTGTTTTTTGGCTCCGGTATAGGTGGCAAATTTAAACAATCGTCCTTCCAGCCAAAACCCGCTGATAAATCCAATAAAATGGCTGTTCAACCATGGGATATGTGCGGCTGAAGCCATAAGGGAAGCATGTTCAGTGGATGAGAAATGATTGCTTTGCATCCAAACATAAGCGCGTGGAAATGACTGTCCCCAGTCTTTTTCCACGTAACCCCGGCCGCCGGAAAAGTCAACAGCCTCTCCATGAATATGGAGTACTCCTTCCAAACGGTGATTCATACTTACAATGCCATGGTTGCACTCCATGAACGGAACAAAAGAGTACCAACCCATAATTCCAGGTGCGCCGAGCATTTTTGGCCATGGGGTGGTATCGTGGAGTTTAAGCGTTCCTGAAATGCCAGGCAGATCCAGGGTCATTTCCTTTGCTGAAAAGTGATTCCCTCCCAGGGCTACTTCAAATTTTTCCGGAGAAGGAGAAAACGCATCAGCATCAAATTGATGGTAATCGGCCGTACACGCTTTCCCATTCATTACCTGTATAAAGGCATGTTTTTGTCCATCTTGCCCCATGGAAATGCCCGGGATGAAGGCCATGGCATGGCGTTCATCCCGGGAAACAACCTTGAAATACCAACCTTCAAAATAACTGCGTTGACGTCCCCATCCCTGATATTGATCAGGGTTCCATAAAGCGCGGAGTTTGGTTAATAGCATATATAATGTGTTATCGGATCAAGGTTACCTGACCACTTTCAATTTTTCTCTCCCCGTTGTAAAGTTCATATTCTGCCATCCAAATCAGCACATCTGAAGGATGAGGTTCTCCGTTCCTTTGGCCATCCCAACCCAGTTGAATGTCTTCGGCAGGGATATTGTATTGTTCGAACACTGTTTGCCCCCAACGGTTTACCACACGCCACAAGGTAACGGTATGTACGCAAGGATCCAATACCGGGCGGAATACATCATTGGCGCCATCTCCATTCGGCGTAAAAGCATTGGGTACTTGTATGTCACATTCATTAATGACCCGGACCTGAACACTTTTTTCCATAACGCAACCATTGGCATCCGTTACCTCAAGGGTATAGGTAATCGTATCCAGTGGGTTGGCCACAGGATCGGGGCAATTAAGGCAGCTTAATCCATCGGGGGGTGACCATGAAAAATTCAAGGTAGGTGATCCGGTTGCCACCGCATCCAATGCTACGGCATCTCCAATCCGTATGGAGGTATCCATCGGAAGGCTTAGGGTAAGTGACGGGAAGCTGTTTACGGTGATATACACCATAGAATCACAACCCACGGCATTCGTGAATTGAAAAGTAGTGATGGTTTCAGGCTCCAGGTGCTCCTCTAAATAAAGGAAGGTCTCATTGTTACAAATGGTCACAGAAAAGGCTGTGGAACTTGCTTCCCGAACAGCAACGTTTACCGTCCAAAGCGTATCGCAACCAACGGATCCTGCCGGCTGAAAAAATTGAGTTGTACTATTTGGGGCTAGGAGCGAGTCGAAAATGATAAGTGCTTCATTTTGACAAACAAATGTATCCAATTGGAACAGCAGTGTGTCCCGTATCAAGGCTTGCAGGGTATCAACCGAAATACAGCCTTCTGAGGTTTGCGCCACCACCACCCAGTTTGTAGAAGTTTCAGGAGAAATGGTTACTTCCGGGCAATTGGAGCAGTTCAGGTATTGATTTGGCGACCAACTCCAGCTACTGAATCCTGCCGGCAAGGTGTATGTTTTTGAAAAACCGGAGCATTGCTGTGGTAAATCCGTTCCAACGTTCAGTACGGATACCTGTTGGATGCTTACTTTGATCGTATCGGTTTGCAAATTACCGCAGGCATCCCACACATTGACCCAATAAACACCAGGGAACAAGGTAGTTGTGGTAGAATCTGTGGATCCATCGCTCCATTGATACCTGGTAAATCCTGACCCGGCATTAAAGGTAAAAACGCCATTGTCACACACTTCCAGGTCTGGACCAAGATTCAGCGGGGTAGAAGGTGGAGCTATCACCCAAATGTCCAGGGTGTCGGATAGATTTCCACATGAGCTGAATGCTTTAACGATCAGCTTCCCATTTCCGTAATTCAAATATCGAATAGTTGCAGACTGAAAGTTGGGTTGAATTTGAGCACCTAAACCTGCCACAGTCCATGTGATGGAGTCAATACCGCAAGAAAAGGACAAAAGTTCATACAATTTGGGTGTGCCAAGTGCACAAATAGTGTCAGGGGCTGCCGGAGAGAGGTTGATTTCCGGTTGCGCCAAAATGGAGGCAATGACGTTGCAGGTGCCGTCTTTGGCAGTTCCGTTTGGGAAAAAGGCGGTTATCCCTAAACTTTCATGTTCAAACTGGCAGTCTAAACCGGCATTATTGGGTTTATGAATTACATCAAGGAAATAAGCGGTGGGTTGAAAGAATGAATAGGTAGGCGCGTAGATTTTGTGATCGGGGCCCAATTGAAGGAATGCGATGGTTTGCCCGGGCAGTTTTGAGATGCCAATTCTGGAGCTAATGATTGTCTGGGTGTTGCCTCCCTGAAGATCGTATTGTACTAATTGGAAGTTCCCGGGGAAAGTACCCGATGCATACAAATAGCGACTATTTGGGGAAAACTCTACCCCATAGGCCCTGAATGGATCTTTGAATTTGCCCAATAACTGAGGATTGGTGATGGTGCCACCAGAATATGGGTCAAAGCGGTAAATAGATAACGCGGAGCTATCGAATACGCTGTTGATGTAGTAGGTACAGGCAATTTGTTGCCCGTCGGGGCTGATTTTGAGCTGTCGGACTAATCCTACTGGTTGATTGGTGGGGCTGAATACCGGGGAGTTGTTTATTCCGGATTCATCTATACGAAAAGATACGAAAGTGCCCTGGACATCAAATTTTCTGGTAACGAACCAGTAGCCATTGAACGCGCAGCTCTTAATGGCCGCCATTCCCTGAACATCCAGTACTAAAAGCAAATTCTTTTGTCCTGGAACCACATCTCCTTTCCCGTCGTCAAGGGTAAGATCCACCAGGCTATAATACGTTTTGCCTCCATCGTAATTGGCAAGCACATAATATTGTCCCGTTTGACCCGGGTGAGGAATAATCATAACATCAAACACCAGAGATCCTACGAGGATATTGGCATTGGGCATGGGCTGATGGAACCGGTTATAAATCTGCTTGCCATCGGTATAGAGCAATAAATTGCCTTTAGCATCACAAATGGTAGCAGAATTGCTGGTGGTGGAAGATTGCCCGTTACCCAGCAGGGTAGGAGGGGAGGTGCTAAAGTCCAATCCGGACTTATCGCCGAAGTACCAAAGGTTTCCGGTTTTGGAAGCACAACGTTCTTCCTCACAATTGCATTGGGTGTCAAGGCAATCGAAGAGACCATCACCGTCGTCGTCGAGATTGTTGTTGCAAATTTCAACGGAAATGAGACAGGAGGGGGCACAAAGCGTATCCAAAGATGCCGAGACCGGGGTGAGCGCCAAAGGCTCATCTGCAAATTGAGGAGTGAAGGAAGGAAGATTAGTTTGGATATCGGTTGTAGAAATAGGTATGTCTGTAACCGTAATGTTTTTGGGGGTTCCTGGACAATTTTGCGTATTTCCCAACTCATTCACCCTGAATATCCAACCTTTAGCTGCTGTCATACAAAAACCTGCTCCCGGAATCTTTGTGACCGTCTCCATGTTTAAGTTCTCCAAAAAATGTCTGTTCCACATCACAACACCATTCGTATCGATGGACATCAGGATATGATAGTCTTTTAATGGCCCCATTCCAGGGTCATCTACTTTGGCGTCTCCGGCTACAATCAGGTCTCCATTATCACCTGTATTCAAGGCACTGAAGAAGTAACTGGATACAGGAATTTGTCGGTAGGATTTTGCCCAAATAGTTTGCCCAACAGCATTTAATCGGATCAATGCGCCATGAATGACGCCTACTGGCAGTACAGAGAGTTGTCCTAATATATAGATGTCGCCATCAGGTGTAGCAATGGCGTCTTTTAGTTGGAAATTTGAAGCAGGAAAGGAGCTGGCCCAATCTGGGGTTCCGTCTGGTTTCAATTTGATAATCAGGTGAATGTTAGACGCTGGTAAAATACCAATCAGGCCTCCATCTGGAGTGATCCTTATCAGGTTAAATTCTGTAAAATCCGTACTCCAAATTTCATTTCCAGATGGATCTATTTTACTTACAAATGACGCATTCACGAAAATGCTTCCATCAGCAGCTACTTGTAAGTCTATTTTCTGGCTACCCCCGGCAACCTCTCTGTGTATCAATTTGCCCCAAATTAGATTGCCGTTTAAATCAAATTTGTTCAAACGATATAAAAACGAATCGATAACTCCCAAGTTATTGAAAATCAAAAATTTAGAAAAAATAACAAACCCTCCATCAGGGGTAGCCTTGGCCATTGTCTGGCTAAGATCATAGGTGGGATATTCCAAATATTTAGTCCATAAATGTGTGCCATTTGGTTTGAATTTAGATACATAGGGAGAATAAGGCGCAGTTGCCGGCATGTCTATAAGATTGGATAACAGAAAAGATCCGTCAGACATCAAGGATAAACTGGAGCCAGTTAATCCTCCGTTCTCAGTAGTTACCTGATATTTAAACGTTTTTTGGACACAAATACCCTGCACCAGAATGACCACTTCCTGAGTATCCGCGCAAAAGCCATTGCTGCTCACCAGTTCAATAGAGTATTCGCCCGGTGATCCAAATACCAGTGAGTCCAGCGGCTGCGCCTGCACTGCACCATTGATATACCATGTAGTTTGCAAGGCATTTTCACTGCTGTCGGTGAAATACACCATTTGATCAGCCTCAGGTGATAGGTTGCTTACAGTGAATACCGAGGCCGTCGGACAGTTGACTACTAAGGTTTTGGTGATTTCATCCGGATCGCATTGCGCCGGGTTAGTGGCTTGTACGGTTAGTTTGATAACATATTCACCGGGAGACAGGAACTGGTAGTTCAGCGTATTTTGATTGCCTGCGGGTTGACCATTTACAGTCCAGGCAACGCTTCCTGCATTGCTACTGTTGCTGGTGAAGGTTGCTGTTTCACCTGCATTTGCCGTATTTGGGCCCATAAAACTGGCACTGGCAGCAGTAGTACATGGAGGTTGGCATCCTTTGGAATCCAGCAAACTTTTACGAATGCCCTCCAGTGTGGCATTCATACGCGTGGATTGATCCTGGGTAAAATCATGAAAACAAGCCAGAATACCATAGTCCAGAAAGTTCCAGCTCATGTCTGGCTGGTCGATGGTAAACGGCCCGGAGTTCAAATCGGTTGTACAGGTGTTCACCAGGTTGTTGCAAGGAACACTGGCGGTACTGGCATCGGGTGGCGTATCACAGATACGATCGCCATCTGTCAGGCAGTTGTTGTTATTGCAATTACCTTCAAAAGTGTGGTAGAGCCCAAGGTAATGTCCTGCTTCGTGTGCCAGGCCGCCAATTTTACTTAGTTCAGCAAGATAACCAGCCTCCATTACGATGCCGTCGATGTTTGAACCATGTGCATAGGGCAAATGAGCATAGCCATACACCCCGCAACCATATGAAGCAGAACAGATGCTTTTGACAACCCAAATATTAAAGTACTTAGTTGGATTCCAGCGATTAAGGTTTTTTAGGTCGAGATTGTCATATTCCACCTCCATATTGGTCAGTGCGTTTACCTTACGTGTAATACCGTTGGTAGCCGTATTTGTAGGCGTTCGCTTAGCCAAACAGAACTGGATTCCGCAGTCTGTTCCGCTGCCCTGCTGGAAACTACCCTGATTAGCCATAGCCTGATTGAGCCAGGAGATGGCTTGTTCAACCTGGGCATTTGTTAGGTTTTCAGGACCATTCTCATGGATGATGTGAACAACAACCGATATTGTTTTGGGGTTGTCCGGAAGGACTGAAGCCTGTTTTTTTTGTTCGAAAAACTGGAGGATTTCTTGCTCGTATTGTTGATGCAGATCCAGGAAGTCTGATTGCTGAAGGTGATGCATGGTCCACCAATCGGTGGCGCAATCAGGAAGGCTTTGGGCTGGCATGCGCTGAAGGCCCAGCCATAATACGGTTAGTAGTAGTAGTTTGTGTTTCATCTGTACTGTTTATTTGCCTCCGAAACATAACCATTGTTTCGGAATTTGGTTATGAAGAATGTGTGTATCTTTAGTTTTGTTACAATAAACAGTCGACTTTATTGAGTAAATGGAAGTTGATTGCTTAAACGATTCTTGTTCATGAAACAATTTTTACTCCTTTTGAGCGCATTTTGCCTTAACAATCTCGCTGCTCAAACCAACATTCTAAGTACATCATCCGTAGCGGAACAGGTATTGCTCGGAAATTACAATGCTGCGAATTACCAGCCTTCTTCCCCAACTCCGGTTTGGCCAGAAGTGCTGGCAGCAGACCTTCAATCCGCTATTTCACCGGATTCATTGAAGGCCTACATCCTTCAGTTAGCCTCGTTTAAAACACGAAATTCAGGTAGTGATACGGTTTCTGCAACCGAAGGCTTTGGCGCTGCCCGCCGATGGGCACATCAAAAATTTCGTGAATTCAGTGCGGCCAATGGCAACCGGCTTATTCCTTCCTACCTGCAGTTTGACCTGGATATCTGTGGTGTGGGAAGGCACCGAAATGTTTTTGCCGTGCTCCCGGGGAGCGTGCCCGGCAGCGGTATGGTTCTGGTGGAAGGGCACATGGACAGTCGCTGTGATATTCTTTGTGATGTCACCTGCCTGGCGGAGGGTGTTGAAGATAATGCTACCGGTACGGCTTTGGTGCTGGAACTGGCGAGGATCATGTCCAGGTATCAGTTCCCTAACACCATCGTATTTTTGATTACCACGGCTGAGGAGCAAGGCCTTCTAGGGGCCGATGCCTTTGCAGATTATGTAGAACAAAAAGACATCCCCTTACGAGCCGTCCTGAATAATGATGTGATCGGAGGCGTGTTATGCGGACAAACTTCCTCTCCTCCTTCTTGTCCTGGTTTGGATCATGTGGATTCCACCAGCGTACGATTATTCTCTGCCGGTGGGTTCAACTCCAGGCACAAGCAGCTGGCCAGGTTTATTAAACTCGAATATGAGGAGAATCTGAAACAAATTTCAGAAGTGCCCATGAATGTGCGCATCATGAGTCCGGAGGATCGTACCGGTCGGGGAGGGGATCATATTCCATTTAGGCAAAAAGGCTATCCGGCCATGCGCTTTACCTCAGCCAATGAACATGGCGATGCCAGCAACGGGCCTGGATATGATGATCGTCAGCATACTTCAGAGGATATTTTGGGAGCCGATACAGATGGAGATGGTGCGGTAGATTCCTTTTTTGTAGATTTTAACTACCTCACCCGAAACGCGCTCATCAATGGAAATGCCTTGGCCGTAGTAGCCCGTGGCGTAGCATTGCCGCCCAACTTTTCCGTTTCCAGAACGGGCAATCAGCTCAATCTGTTTTGGGAGACACCCATTGATACCCATACCATCCGGGTGGGGGTGCGGAGCCTGACCAACGACTGGGATACGGTTTATACCATTGGGCCGGGTTTGCAAACAACGTTGACCTGCAATCCTACAGGACCAGTCTACGTGAGCGTAGCCGGAGTAAATGAATGGGGAGCGGAGAGTTTGTTTTCGGTGGAAAAAATTGTGCAGACGTCAAATACGGAACAGCCTGAAGATCAGGAGTCAGAGGCCAATTACCGTTTGTTTCAAAATCGCCCCAACCCCTTTGATGAGGCCACCTGGATTTCTTTTTGGGTAAATGAGTTGCCGCCTGCCGATACCAGGGCCTCCATTCAAATCTTTGATTTACAGGGCAAGTTGATTCAGGAAATGCCCCTTTCCCTGAAGCAGGGCATGAATGAGGTGCTGTATACCCACGGTTACGGGGTGCGAGGTACGTTTTCGTATGCCCTGACCATTGGAGGGAAAACGGTGGATGCGAGACAGATGGTGTTTGCGAATTGAGTGTGCTATGCCTGGTACAGGATCATTCCACGGTGAATTTGCCAACATAAAGCAAGTCATCATCCATTTGACGTTCCAGGGTGTAATAGTATAAGCCTGGTTGAAGTTTGAGACGTTGCGCACTGGAAAATGACCATTGTGGGTTATCTCTGTTTGTTTTAGCGGGCAAAACACGGTACAGGAATTTGTCATCGCTATTCTGATTGTCAAATATTTTCAACACCAACGGGAACTGGGAGTTGTCTTCATTTGCCGGAACAGAGCCCTTGAAGTTTAACTTAGCGACACCATTCTCCGTTTTAATCAGGGCTCCAACAGCCGGTGATGTCATGGTTGTTTTTCCATTGGTTGAGCGGACCATACTTTCCAGACGATTTTCAAATATCCGGTTTGGGATGTAGGCTGAAGGGTTGGCTTTCGCTAAAGGACGCTCCTGTATTTTTTCAGTGGGCTTGATCAAGATTTCTCTGTCCAGTAAGTTTACGAGAAACCTGAATAAGGCTGTCCACCTGGCGGATTGCCGTGGAGTCTACCGTCTGTGCAGCAAGCAAAAAGGGAAGGCAGAAGAAGAGCGTACAGAGTAGTTTTCTCATATCGAGTGTTGTAAAATAATAAAATATAGGTCTAATAAAGCGTATCGGATTATATCCAAGGCTGTTGAGCTATTGTTCACCCAAACGTAAACATCACATTCGCGCCAAAATTCCAGAGCATCACCACACCGGTGGCGATGAGTTTGGACATGTAAAACCGCACATTGCGTTTTTCATTCAGGAAGTAAATAATGGCATTGTTCATGCCCAATCCAATAAGGGCAATCACAGCAAACTTGGCGAACTGAACACCCACATTCGGATCGGCGCTGTGAAAAGTCCAGATCCGGTTCAGGATGTAATTGCTTATCACGGCACAGGCAAAACCTGCACTGTTGGCGATATACTTGTTCAGGCGTGCTTGCTCCTTAAGCAGCCAGGTAATACCAAAATCCACTACAACTCCTGAGGCGCCTACCACGCCGAATTTCAGGAATTTGAATAACAATTCTTGCATGTACTGACCTTAGTTCCGCTGCTTAAGCTTTTTGTTGGTCTGCACGTTGAGTACACCGTCCATACCTTTTAATATATCGATGAATTGTGCTTCAGTAAGTTCAGATGGGTTAAATCCAATTATCCAGATGTTGTCTTCAGAGATACGGCGTACCGGGCGGGTTTTCAACTCCATGAATTGCATACAAAAATTGCCGGCGTTGATTTCTGGCCTAAAGTGTACAATAACTTCGCCTTTCATGTTGGAAGGATCGTTGGGATCCACTCCTTTCTTTACCATCATGCCATGATTTTCAGCGATGTCTTTCATGAGCTGATTCAAGTGTTCCAATTCTTTTGGAAGCGGACCAGCTCCTCTCACCTTGTATTTTTTGTCTTTTTCGTATACCGTGAAGGTATGATATGGCGCATCTGCTACAGTAACAGGAAGCTCCTGTGGCAGGTTCCATAAATCTGCCCGACGTACCGCATTTTTTAGTTTGGAAAACTCATCTGCTTTAAGCTTGGCGTACTTGTCGCCTACTTCCTCCACATGACGATAACCGGAATAGTTCATCGTTCCATCCACATTGAAGGTAAGTTTATATACCGGGCAATAACCTTTACAACCGGAGGTTTCCAGTTTGATCAGTACTTCCGCAGGTGGTTGGTAGCTCACCGAAGAAAGTTTGCCGGGTTCTTCTGTGACCGGTTGCTGGGCCAGTGCGCTATTAGTTTGAAAGGTAAAGAATCCAATAAGAGTAGCAAGAAGAAAAAAGGTGTGCTTCATAGTTTGCAATGTTGATGATGATGCATACTGTTTGGACTCAAATCCTGATTTTGCCTAAACAGTATTGGAAACAGCGAAAATAGCGCAATCAGACTATTGCTTGTGTCAAATCAGCCACAATATCTTCAATATTTTCAATTCCGACCGAGATTCGGATCAATCCGTCGGTAATGCCGTTCTCCAGCCGAACCTCCTTTGGTATAGCTAAATGAGAGGAAGAGGCTGGATGAAGCACCAGGGTGTCTACATCACCAAGGGTTGGTGCAAGAGAGCAAAGCTGTACACGATTCATGCACCGGATTCCAGCGTCCATTCCGCCTTTAAGTTCGAAACTCAGCATGCCACCAAAACCTCCTTTCATTTGCCGGGTGGCCAATATGTGATCTGGGTGAGATGACAGTCCTGGATAATTTACCCTTGCAACAGAAGGGTGAGATTCCAGGAATTCCGCCAATTTTTGTGCATTAAAGCAATGCCTTTCCATACGCAACGCCAGCGTTTTCATCCCATTATTGGTCAACCATGCTTCGAATGGTGAGCAATTGGTGCCTATAAGTTTCATGGCTTTCCAAACGCCTTTTCGCATGGTATCATGATCTCTGCCAACTACCACCCCGGCAATGGAATTGCCGTGTCCGTTCAGGTATTTAGTGGTGGAATGGATGATATAGTCTACACCCATAGCAAAGGGCTGCTGCAACATTGGGGTGGCAAAGGTGTTGTCGATGGCACAAATGGCCCCATACTGATGCGCCAGCGTCGATAATGCTGCAATATCCACACAAGCCAATGTCGGGTTGGCTGGTGTTTCGCAATACAACATCCGAATGGCAGGGTCGTTTTTCAACAGTTCGGCTACCCGGTCTAATTGCTTGAGGTCTGTAAAAACAGGCTCAATACCCAGTGGACTCAGAATGCTTTTTAACAGCTCTGTGGTGCCGCCATATAAATTGGCCTGGCTCAACACTTTATCCCCGCTTTTCAAGGTGCCCAGCATCAGTGTTGCTATAGCCGACATTCCGCTGGAGGTCATTACCGCATAAGGCTGTATGTCTAATCCGAAGGCTTCCAGATCGGCAATTTTTGCAGCTACAGTATCTACGGTCGGATTAGCATACCGACTGTATACGTGCCCGCTTTCAATATTTTTGAAAATCTCGATGCCCTGATCAATATTTTCAAAATCAAAGGATGAAGTGGCATACAATGGCAATACGTGTGGTGCAGTGGTTCGGTTTTCCGGGCGTTCTTTTACAGTTAGGGAGTCGAATTTCATGAAGAGAGATGAGAGATGAGATATGAGATATGAGAGATGAGATATGATGCTCAGGTTAACAGGAGGAATGTGCAGGTTAATCCTATGGCAAGAACAGATATTTTTGCCAACATGTTTTTCTTTTTGGTCAAAATGGCGCTTCGGGTCATCTTCATTAATGATTCAGCATCAGCGTACATGGACTCAAATTCCTGTTCTGTAATAAATTGAGTTAGGGATAGCAGCTCTAACCAATACTGCGTTTCGCCAATTTCTTTTTGCGCAACGCCTAATTTATGGATAAAGTCAGCGCCGCTTTCGGCATTTAGTGCTTCTCTCACCATAGCACCAGGGTTTGTTCCTGATTTTAGAATTTGTGTGCTCATTACAAATTCCAGTTTTTCCTTCCTAAGATGTTGATATAACTTGACGATTCTAACGGCAAATTGCAGCGTTTTTTCCTTAAGAATCTGAGGCTTTTTGACTGGTTGGTTGGTTAAATAATTCATTTGGGTTAATTTGAAACTTTAGTTCGTCAAAATCGACTATCTAAAGATACTAAACTCCAACCAAATTTCCAACCCATCTCTCATCTCCCATCTCCCATCTCTCATATCTCATATCTCATATCTCATATCTCCCTACCCCTCCGGCCAGTAATATTCACAAACCTTCCTCAAATACTCCCCCTTTTTTGCTTTCGAAGATAAAAACAAGGAAGCACGGCAGCCTACTTCATATGGGCAATCCTGAATGATGGCGTCTGGTTTGTTGTCGTGATCCAGGTCTCCAAACCATAGCAGGTCTACCGATGGGTTGGTTTCCGGGAACTCTGTTTTAACCCACTGTGTAAGATCTTGCGTAGCCATGGGATCCGACATGTAGTCCACCAACGTGAGCTGATAATCATAGATGCGCACAAAGTTGTCTTCAAATTTAGCACACCCGGTGGCTGCAATTCCGTATGTGGGTTTGACGATGGTATCATTCATGTCGTTGCCAGGGTAAATGGACAATTGACTTCCCGGGCCCAAGGCCTTTGAAAAAAACATCTGATTGGGATCAAAAACACCTAATGGCCCGCAATAGCCTGTTTGCAAGGGAGTGTGACTGGCAATCAAAAATTTGCTCGGTTCACTTTGGTTGGTTTTCAGAACCTTAATGTTTCCACCAAAAAATTCATTGGGCTCTTCGGCCAGGCGGACCTGCACCTTTCGGAGCTCGTCTGAAAAGGAATCCCGTGCATAAACGCCATACCAGAAAAGAGGTGAAACCGCACGCATGTCGAACTGTGGTGCGCCTTCATAATGCAATTCAGTAGTGCCGCTTACATATACATCGAACACCCAGCCCGTATGACTTTTGGTACGAACCTTAATCCAACGGCCCATAGGAGAATTCTCGTCGGTAGTGTCTACTTGTGTGAATTCGCCATTGTTCCAGGATTCCATAAATTCCAAGAGTGTTCCTTGAGGCAAACTGGCTACTTTTTTAGAGCTGGCATCGGGCAATTCCCTGAGATTCAGCGAATTAGCGGTAACAACCATTTCCTCCTGAAAAAAGGAAGCGTTTTGGGCATGTAATGGAAGAAAAGAGAAAGCGGAAAAGAGGATGAGAATCGGTTTCATGATTATGTGCTTGAGTGTTTTAGTGTTTTGGTGTTTTAGTGTTTTAGTGGTGGTGGGGATCACACAGGGGTGGGCAGCAATTTGTTTTTTTGTTTCAGCTCATTTCAGTTCCACTACTTCAATTCCAAATAAGCCTTTGGTAATGGGGAGAAGGATTACATCTCCGGGTTTGCTGAGCGGGAAATAGGCTTGTTTTTTGTATTTCAATCTCAATAATTTGCCGGAATCCTTTACGAGGAGGTTCCAGCCGCTTGGTTTCACTTTTTCCCCTTTTAAAATGCCATATCCTGAAGCGTAATATGCCGTTTCGGAAACAAATTCGAATGATCTGTGATGCTCTTTACCAAGGCCCCGATTCAAAAGACTGCCAAATAAAGGTGCAAACAACAGGCTAAAAACAACAATCAGTAAAACCTCCGGGAAATGCCGGTCCCAAGGAGTAAACCGGTTACGGTTTTTCCAAATGCCCCATCCAGCTAAAGCAGCTGTGGTTGTCATGGAGCTTGCAACCAAAAGACCTACACCAATGGTATTGGATAAAACTCGAAACTCCCGCACGTATAACCAAACGAGTATTCCGAATACAATTACCATTAAGGCCGCGAGAAGACGAGGGGTCATATTTTTTAGTTCATCACTCATATTTCATCACTCATATTTCATCACTCATATTTCATCACTCATATTTCCTTTCCATAGCTTGCATTAAGCGTTCCGGAAGTTCTTCCCTGCAGGCTGATTGGTAATCCTGAAAAGAACAGGGTACCAGACGGTGTCGATCATGTTTGCGATGGGTGGCTACCGGTACTTGCATCCACCAACGACCACTTTTTACACTTTTCCAGAATGTCAGTTGGTAATTAAGTTTTCTGAAATCTACCACATATTCCGTTAAGCCGGTTGTAGCAGCCGGGTAATCTCCTTTGCGGTTGAAAAGGCCATCCAGCAGATACCAGATCATTTGAGCTGCTGATTGGGCGGTAAGTCGGGTTGGGTCGGCGTCTGACTGATAGCCATATAGGCCAAAAGAAGTGAGTTTGTCGCTCATACCGGCATACCGACACAGCTGACAGGCTTCTTCAGTAAAATAACCTGATGGGGTAGGGGAGTTAACCGCTGGTGCTTCACATTGTTTGAGTGCACTAAGATGAAAGGTTAGAAGATCAGCATCACGGAGTACGGGTTCTGTTTCTTCCAGATTTGCCCGGGATTTTCCAAGCCGCACCACATCAAAATGATTTTTAACCAAAAACTCAATGGCCCTGGGATCGGTATGGTGTACCTGTAACCCAATCTGCGAATAATGGAACAAATGTGGGTGCCGGGGTTTTAATAAAGTACCATAGGCTCCATCCAGGGCAAACCGCTCATCTATCACCGCCAGATTCACCAGTGCTTTGGCTTCCTGATAGGCTAAAAACTGTCCTTTGGCCAATTCATCCTTTCCCGCTATCACGATAGGCAAAACCTTGCCGCTTAACAACTCATACAACACCGGTATCAGCAAAGCGGTGTCTGCTTTGCGCAAATTACCCAGATCTGCGATGGCGCCTTTGGGAAAAACATGAGCAGAGGAGTACAATTGTTCCCTGATGGCATTGGCCTCTTTTTCACCAACACCAATGATGGCTGCCTTTACTTTTTTGAGATCAGGCACTTCAGTGCGATTTAGCAGCATGTGTTTCCCCAATGCCCAATCTTGTTGTGCATCCACTGCATGCTTGCAAAAAGCAGCAGAAAGTGGTTTAATCCAATTCTGAAGCATAATGCCGCGAAGGTAGGAAATATAACGATGAAGGATGGGGCCAGAAAACGATGTTATTTCAAGGTCCAGTACAGAAAGGCATCCATTACTTCCGGCCAATGTGGTCGATTGTAGTCTGGCCGATGGGTATTGAGGTCAACGGGGAAGAAGTTGTGTTCCAGGTGAAGATATCTTTTCAGGGTCAGATTTCGTTTGCCTTCCTTTATGAAATACAACGGGATCAAGTCGCAAAGTTCTGCTACCTGATCTTCCGTTCCATAAGCGAGGTAGATGGGGATATCCAGTTGAAGCCAGTCGTCGAGGAAAAGTTCGGAAAAAGTGTTCCAGGCTCGGTATTCCGGGTGCGCTTTAAGCGAGTCTGTATGATGCACCGTTTCAAAGAAATGATATTGGTCGTTCATGATGGAATCCGCTCTTTCCCAGGATATTTTCCCGTTTTGTGCATCCTGTCTTGCCTGCCGGATAAACTGATCTGTTCGTCCGAATGGATTGGCAGCAAATAACCCCAGGTGCGTTACGCCAGGGTATTTTCCAGCCAATTTGGTGGCCACTTTGGAGCCCTGCGAGTGACCTGCAATCACCAGTTTTTTGGTGCTAACCCAGGGTTGTTTTTTTAAAAAATCCAGTACTGAACCGGCTCTTTGCACATAACGATCCAGATAGTCGGCCTCCACATAGGCTTTTGGAAAGGAGTAGGGATCGTTTTGATCTGTAATGAACTGGAATTGCGAATTGACCTGGTTTTTTCCGGTAATGGCAGGAATATGCGGCATGGAAATCACTACAACATGATAGTGCTGCCGGAGTGAAGGAAGGTCGAAATTGCCGATGCCACCTCCCAGCAAATACAGGCCATAAGACTCAATCTCAGCAAATAAGGGCACAGGAAGAGAACCCTGGCAAAACAATAATACTGGTTTTGACTGGTTGGTTGAAGTGTCGGCCAGAATAAAGGAAATGGAGTCTTGCGTTGTTTGGAGTTTGAATAACAGTGCCTGCTTATTGATAAGTTGTGGAGTACTTTGGGGAAAGGCATGGGTATAAGCCAATAACAGGCTGATCGTCAGGTAAAGGTGTTTCATGTTTGGAGAAAGTGCAAAATGTCATAGACATCTGCCTGTAAATCAAGTTGCAGTTCCGTTAGATAAAAAATCCAGCGCTTCACGGTATAGTCTTCCAATCGGCACTTGCTTATGCCGGGTAATGACCTCCCCTGCATTAAAAGATTGTACATGCCGGGTAGCCACCAAAAATGAACGATGCACTTGCACCAGCTGAAAATCCTGCAGCAACTGACTAATTTCTCTTAAGCTATACTTGGTTAATAGTTTTTGCCCGTCGCTGAGGTATAGAATGACGTATTCCCGGGCGCTTTCAATGACTTCTATTTCGTTTAACCAAACACGAACCATGTTTTTGTTAACATTGAAAAAGTGGAATGCCCTGGTTGCCTTTGCCGTATTTTCAGGAGAGCGAAGTTTGCCAACAGCTTTTAAAAATCGCTGAAAATCAATGGGTTTTACGAGATAATCTACCACACCAAGTTCATAACTTTCCAAAGCATAGTTGGGAAATGCGGTACACAAGATAACCTGCGGTGGTTGGGTGAGCGTACGCAGGAAGTCCAACCCTTTCATGCCTGGCAGGTGAATATCGAGAAAAAGAACATCCACCGTTTGCTGCAAAAGGGCATCATGTGCATGGTGTGCATCAGGGCATTTTCCCACCAGGTTCAGGCCGGGTGTTTGGGAGATGAAATCTTCCAATATTCCTGCAGCCAGAGGCTCATCCTCTACAATCAAACAATTTAAATGTGGTTTTTTATCCATAGAAAAGCTTCAAAGTCTTCTTCCGTTTGAACGATCTCTAAACCGCTTTTTCCCGGGAAAAGCAGTTCAAGCTGTCGCTGGAGGTTGGAAAGGCCAATGCCATCCTGGCCCGACTGGTAATTTTCCGGCAGTGAGTTTTTTACCCGAAATTCCAGTTGGTTTCCTTTTTGGATTAACGTGATGGCAATAAATGCTCCATCTCGTTGCTCTCCGGCGCCATGTTTGAAAGCGTTTTCCACCAAGGGCAGCAACAGCAGCGGCGGAATTTGGAATCCCAAATGCTCGCAATCAATAAAAACACTAACCTTTAACCTGTCTTCATCAAAACGCAATTTTTCCAGGTCGATATAGTCGTTCACAATTTTCAACTCAGATTCCAGTGGAACCTCCTGCTTTTCGGATTCATACAGTACAAACCGGAGCAGATTCGCTAATCTCAACGCCGCAACAGAGGTCTGAGGTGACTGCTTTCGGGCAAGAGCATAGATATTATTGATGGTATTGAGTAAAAAGTGAGGACGGACCTGATTTTTAAGGGCATGCAGTTCAGCACTTGTTTTTTCTGCACGCAGTTGGGCTGTCAATCGCAGATTTATTTGATGTTGAAGAAATAATTGTGCAGTCAGGTAGAGACTCATGGCCAACAATACATCAAAAAAATCATATAAGTACCGCCAACCCCAAAGCTCAATGGTAGAATCAGGGAAAAATTGAGGAACCGTCCAGCAAAATTTAATGCTTCGGTTAATAAAACCGGCTACCAGCGCAAAAAGAACCAGGCCTCCAAAAACCATCCATTTTTTCCGCTGTGAATACTGTATGACCCATTTCCAGCCTGCCATGGCAGCGGCAATTTGTACGGGCATCATAGCGCCTTGCGATAATACATACTTGGAGAAATGGCCATCGTATCGGGAGTTGGTATAGGCAATGGCAAGCCAATACCCAACCCAAAAGAATACTTGCCAGCTTATGCGAAGTTTCATCCGGCAAAATTATAGGCAAAAACTTAGTCAGTTGCTGTTTTCGGTATGGCGGAAACGGTTGTTCGTTGACTTTATAAAAGGCCGAAATTATGTCGGGCTAGTTTTGTAGCCAATCGCCAAAGGTTCAATTCAGATCGAACGGCAAAAAATTAAGCTATGAAACCTGTTACATTGATCATTGCCTCTCTGTTTAGCCTGCTATGTATTTCAACTTTGCATGCGCAACCTGTTTTTCAGAAAAAAACCAATACACCCATAACTTCACAAGGAGGTGATTCCCGATCCGTTTGCTGGGTAGATGTGAATGGAGATGATCTGCTCGACTTGTTTATTTCTAACGGTAAAGAAGGGGGAGAAAACAATTTTTTATACCTCAACACAGGAAATGGACAATTTGAAGCTCTTGAAGGCAGTCCGATCGTACAGGATGGAACACCGTCAGATGGAGCCTCCTGGGCAGATTACGACAATGACGGTGATTTGGATTGTGTTGTTGTGAATTGGTATGGGGTGAATAATCTTTTGTACCGTAATGATGGAAATGCAGGAAATTTCCCCCAATTCTCTTTGATTCAAACAAGTGTGGTAGGCCAGGATGGGGGCTTCTCTGAGGATGTTTCATGGGGCGATTATGACAATGATGGACACCTTGATCTGTACATCAGCAATAGCGCAGGAAACAAAAGGAATTTTTTATATAGAAATGATGGTTCCGGAGGATTTCAAAAGGTATTGAATTCCCCGGCAGCTACAGACCAGAATACCTCACGGTGTGTTACCTGGACAGATTATGATCATGATGGCGACCCAGACCTTTTCGTTACCAATGAGGAAGGTCAAAATGAGAACTTATATAGGAACGACGCCGGGGTATTTACCAAGGTCACCGGCGGTCCTTTACTCACGGCAGGAGGGAAAACCATGTCGGCAAGTTGGGGAGATTATGATAATGATGGGTTATTGGATGTTTTTTTAGCAAATGATGGCGGCGTGGATAAATTATTCCACAATGAGGGGAGTGGGGTATTTACGCTGGTAGGTGGAACCCCGTTTGGTACAGGAGTGACCAATTCTTTCGGAAGCCAATGGGCCGATATCAATAATGATGGCTGGCTGGATCTGTTTGTAACCCATGCATTTTGGGGAGGGCCCTGGAAAAACGCGCTTTATATAAATAATGGCAATGGCACGTTTACGCAAAATACTACCGAAGCTCCAAGTATAGATCAAGGTTGGTCCTATGGTTGTGCTTTTGGTGATTTAGATAAAGACGGAGATCTTGATCTTGCCGTTGCCAATTGCTACAATGCCACTCAGGATAATAGTTTGTATGAAAATATAAGCAGTGAAAACGGCAATAGTTGGCTGGAAATTGAATTGAAGCGCACTCAAACCAATCGAAGTGCCATAGGCAGTAAGGTGTGGCTCACTGCGGATATTGATGGAGAAACCATCACACAACTCAGAGAAATCTCGGCCCAAACGGGTCATTGTGGCCAGAATCAGTTGGCGGCTCATTTTGGCTTAGGCAAATTAGACAGCATTCGAAACGTAGTGGTGGAGTGGAGCTCAGGAAACGTGAACATGTACACAGATATTCAGCCCAATCAATGGATCAACCTCGTGGAGCAACCAAGCAGTATGGTGCAGGAACTGCCGCAGTGGCTGGAAGACATTGCTTTCTTCCCTAATCCTTTTTCCGATATTATCACTGCTAATATTAACCTGAAAGAACCATGCACCATACACTTTGAGTGCCTGGACACGAGCGGACGGGTAGTGCTTGATTTGGGTTGGCGGAATCTGCCCAATGGAGCACATAAAATAGAATGGTCCGGTGCCTCCTTTAATTCCGGCGCCTATCTCATTAAGTGCACCTCAGGATCATCCACTATCCTACGCAAAGTAATCAAGCACTAAAAGCCTCAGCTAAAAGCTTTATAACGGAGTATTCTTTCTGATCAATATCCGATGTGCAGGGGCAACTTCCCCAATGAACAGTTTTCGTTGCAGGCATGGTATCGCACCATGGGCTTGTCTTATCTTTGTGCGAAATGGCCGGCTGGTTACTCGTAGTCAGTTTTCCCAACCAATGAGGTATTCAAAAACCTCATTGGTTGGGAAAACTGACTACCAGGCCAGATTCAGCTTTCAAACAATAACGCATGGAAACCCTCTCCCATCCCCGTACCCAACCAGAAATGCTGGCAGTTGGTCAGCGTCATCAGCATCTAAGCATTGGTATTCCTAAAGAAACTACTTTGCAGGAAAACCGGGTGGCGTTGGTACCCAATTCTGTGGCTACGCTTACGGCGCATGGACATGAAGTGATTGTGGAGGCGGGTGCCGGGGAGAAGTCCCGGTTTACTGATCTTGATTACTCGGAGGCCGGAGCACAGGTGGTACAAAGCCCTGAAGAAGTGTATAAGGCAGAGGTCATTCTCAAATCTGCTCCACCCACCGTGGAAGAAATTGATTTGATGCGGCCCGGCCAGGTCATTGTTTCGCCTATTCATCTCCCATTGCTGAACGCAGAATATTTGCACAAATTATTGCAAAAAAGGGTCGTAGCTCTGGCCATGGAATACATCCGGGATGATGTCTCCGGGGCATTCCCGGTGGTGCATGCCATGAGCGAGATTTCCGGTAACAGCGCCATCCTTATTGCAGCTGATTTGCTGGCCACTACCCGTGGCGGCAAAGGTGTGCTTTTGGGTGGGGTAGCGGGAGTACCTCCTGCTAAAGTGATTATTTTGGGAGCCGGGGTGATTGCAGAATTCGCTACAAGAACCGCATTGGGCCTCGGGGCTGAAGTTCGGATATTTGATAATAACATTCAGCAAATCATCCATTTGCAAAATCAGGTGGGTAGGCCACTGCACACTTCCGTGATAAACCCAAGGCACCTACAGGAGCAATTGCTAACGGCTGATGTGGCCATTGGTGCGGTTCATTCGGCGCATGCCAATGCTCCCATGCTGGTATCGGAAGATATAGTCCGGCGTATGAAACCAGGTTCGGTAATTGTGGATGTGAGTATTGACCAGGGCGGTTGTTTTGAAACCTCCAGGGCAACTACGCATGACCAGCCCACCTATGAAAAGCATGGTGTGATTCACTATTGTGTGCCGAATATACCCTCGAGGGTGGCAAGAACAGCATCGGAAGCCATTTCCAATATATTGACTTCGCTGTTGCTTATGTCTGAAACTGGTGGGATTCATACCCTGATCACGTCGCATCCAGGCCTGCGCAATGGTGTGTACACCTACCGTGGTACACTTACCAATACCTACCTGGGCGAACGTTTCCAAATGCGGAGTACAGATCTTGATCTGTTGATTACATCGGACTTTTAGTGTTTTGGTGTTTTGGTTGAGCTGGGTGTTGGTGGTTAACTATTGTAGATTTATAGCTGGCCACCTCCGCTTAATACCCCGAAAACATCGCGGAAATTCTCTTCCATTTGTTGTTCAAGTGCTGCCAAACTCCAACCGCGGAGTTTGGCAGCCCGTTCATATACCTCCTGAATGGTCCATGCTGAAACATCTGTTTCCAGGAAAAACTGATTCATGGGGATATGGGGAAGTACTTTTGCTGCAGGATTATTTTCCCGGAACAGGGATGAACCAAACGACAGGAATGCGCCTGCGTTCAATATCATTTGTGCGGTTGCAAGGTTTTTGTCAAATCCATGAAAAATCCATGGTTGCCGGGCTTTTAATACCTTTTTTAACTGCAAAACCTCCGCATGCGCCCGCACACAATGTATAATCAACGGTTTTTCAACCCGTTCTGATAATTCGATACAATAGGTGAACGCTGCTTCCTGAAGTGTCCAGGGTGTGCTGCAAACCTTATCCAATCCAGCTTCTCCAATGGCTAAAGTTATAGGTAAAACAGCCTGTGATTCCAGCCATTCCCGAGCGGAGTTCCAGGGTTCCGGTAGATACCATGGGTGTAAACCAACAGATTGCCAGTGGGAAACAGGAGGGTTGACCTGGCCGGCATAAATGCTTTCCAGCGCTAGAACTCCAGGCGCCAGGGTGGGGGAATGTGTATGCAAATTGATAAACACCCGGCAAAGATGATAATTCATGAAAAAATATCTTCATCAATTTCACAAATCCGATGCCCGGAATGACCTTTGTCCGGATTTCGTCAGGTGCAGCATCAAGACGTATTTTAACATGTAAAAAATCTGCAGCTTTTGAAGGACGAATCAAAAACTCTCCTACCTTGCACCCATTCCTGAAACTTAAAGAAAACAGAACTTTTCAGCCATTTTGGAGCATGAAATTTTTTAAAATCAGCCAAATTTTCACGATCATTCTGTTCATGGCCATATCTTTGCCCGCCGCCTTGGCGCAGGGTAACCGCGATTTCATGCGGGAGACCGGAAAAATCTACGTCGTAGTCGGCGTAATTTTACTGATCTTCCTCGGTATCGTTTGGCAACTTGTGCGCCTTGATCGTTCACTAACCAAAATAGAGCACCAACTCAACGACGACAAAAATGAGTGGAAAAATTAGTTTCTTTAAAAGCGTAGAAAACTACGTGGACAAGGCCGCCGCCTTCACCGACATCCCCAAAGGACTGATAGAACAAATCAAAGCCTGTAATTTGGTCCTTCAAATCCGTTTTCCGGTGCGTGTAGGCACTGATTACCAGGTAATCGAAGCTTATCGCGTTCAACACAGCCACCACCGTCTTCCTACTAAAGGCGGGATCCGTTACGCAGAATCGGTAGATCAGGATGAAGTAATGGCCCTTGCAGCTCTTATGAGTTACAAATGTGCCCTGGTAGACGTGCCATTTGGCGGCGCCAAAGGCGGCATCAAGATCAATCCGGGCAATTTTACGGAAGAGCAACTTCAAAACATCACACGTCGCTATACATCTGAACTGGTGAAGAAAAACTTCATCGGCCCTGGCATCGATGTTCCTGCTCCGGATTATGGAACAGGACCTCGTGAAATGGCCTGGATCCTGGATACCTACCAGGCACTCCGCCACGGTGAAGTAGACTCCATTGCCTGCGTAACCGGCAAACCGGTCACGCAAAATGGTATCCGCGGTCGTGCGGAAGCCACTGGTCGGGGGGTATTCTATGGCCTCCGTGAGTGCATGCGTTACGAAGATGATATGAAAAAAGTAGGCTTAACCAAGGGCATCGAAGGTAAAACCATGGTGGTTCAGGGCTTGGGTAATGTGGGAAGCAATACTGCTTTGATCAGTCAGAAGGAAGGTCAGGTGAAAATCATCGGAGTTTCAGAACGTGAAGGTTCTATCCACGATCCGAACGGTATTGATGTGGAAAAGTTGCTGGCTTTCCGCAAAGAAACCGGCTCCATTATCGGCTTCCCGGGAACGAAGCAGATTGGCGACGCCCTTGCAGCGCTCGAATTGGAATGCGATATTCTGGTACCGGCTGCGTTGGAAAACCAGATTACATCAGAGAATGCGCCTCGTATCAAGGCCAAAGTAATTGCTGAAGCTGCCAACGGCCCCATCACGGCAGATGCCGATCCGATCCTCATCGCCAAAGGCACCATCATCCTGCCTGACTTCTATATCAACGCAGGTGGTGTAACGGTATCTTATTTCGAATGGTTGAAAAACCTGTCGCACCACCGTTTTGGTCGTTTGGAAAACCGCTTCCAGCACGGCGCCTTTGATCGTATCGTAACGAAAGTGGAAGAAATGACCGGCAAAACCATCAGTGACCGTGATCGTGAGCTGCTTACCCGCGGCGGTACTGAGGTAGACCTGGTGAATTCAGGCCTGGAAGATACCATGATCACAGCTTACGGCCAGATCAAGGAAACCATGCGCCAGCATCCGGATATCAAGGACGTACGAACTGCCGCGTTTGTTTGCTCCCTGAAGAAAATTGCGGGCGACTATATCTCCATGGGTATTTTCCCGTAACAGATACACCCATGGCTTTACATATCACCGGGGCGCCGCGCGAATGCGAGGCGCCCCGGTGTGTTTTCGGCGGCTAAACCCGCCGGTACAGACCCATGCTCACCAATCCACCAATACTTCATAATTGTATTTCCAGCTCCGCGATTCACCAGGCTTGAGCGTAATTTCCCACACAACCTCAAAGGAAGAGTTGACCCCCAAATAGGCGTTTTCTTCCTGTTTTTGCCAATCCTGCGCGGAGCTGAGCGGTTTGCCAACAATGCTTCGGCGTATTTTGATGGTTGCAGGCTCAGACTTGTAATTGGTAACCGAAACATTGCCTTCCACCTTGGCTACATCGTACTTGTGAAGAAAAAATTCGGTCTCATTCTCCCTCCGTTCAACAACGGCTTCCACATGGTTTACCTTGATGTCGGCCGCCTGAGCTATCGTCACTTTGCTGGTTGCTCCCGGTGCGGTGAAGGCCAGTTGGCTTTGACTTACAGCTTGCAACCCGTTTTTGTTTTCCGACAACAGATTGACCACACCTGTGGTCCAGGGCTGTTTGCTTTGATTCTTAAACTCCACAATATGATCCACCAGATAGGCGTCGTCAGGTTTGCGTTGATCTGCATAGGATTGATAGGAGGTATAGTTTCGTAACAAATCAGGCGTAGCCCTTATAAGTCTGGTTTCAAAATAATGCTTTGTTTCTACGGTTTCTTCGAGGATAGGCACCTGATATCTGCTGAATTTGGGAAAATTGCCTGGCCGTACGGAGTAAAAGAAATAGTCTTCAGCGCTAGAGGTTACAGGATTCACGCGGTTATTTCGCGCCCCACCTAATACGGTTATCTCATCAAATGTTTCTGCATTTATGGCCTGAGAGGTAATCGCGTTCGATTGATAACTAATGTAGCGCTGCTGTTGGTATTGGTTTGAGTAGAGATCAGTAGTGTCCGGTTATAAATCGAAGAGAATCAATTGATTAGGATTATCGGGGTCGATACTTTTGTAGGGTTCTTTTGTAAGTAGTTGATTTACAGGTGTTTTGTCAAAAGGAGACACGCTTAAA
>JBIKUE010000181.1:0-7387 GCA_044347755.1 Saprospiraceae bacterium | reverse complement strand
TGACGGGCTGCCCGAATGTATTGCAAAGTGTAAGTCTTTTGTTCCCACTATAAAGGCTGCCCCACTCAATGGTTACTTGCTCATTAGCGGGGTTTGGATAAGCTCGTATTCGGGGCGAAGCGGAAGGCATTGCGTTCACACTCACCGTAGCCGTACAAGGCACGCCCGGGTTGTCTATTGGCCCCAGGCGGTAATTAGGGAAGGAAGGCATGGAAGCGCCCGTAGGTGTCTGGAACTGCACCCCGCGCTGCTCTACGTTACACGCCAAGCCTGGCTCGTCCGGGCTGTGGATGACGTGGTAATAGCGGGTGTCGCCACCAGCCCTAACATATATTTTACAATCCGGCCCCAATTGGCATTGCCAAAACATAGTGGGGAAAGGATTAGCAAATCCATCCCATTCAGCCACCGTAATTTGTGAAGAACTAATATCCGAAGACCACAAGTCCATTTGAAACAAAAGTTTCCGACAAGACAGATACAGGTAACGACTGTTGGGAGAAATGGCACAGCCAATTTCTCCAACTAATTGATCGCCATAATTAAAGGATATGGTATCAAATTGGGTAAAGACACCTGCCTCACGATCAAAGGAATAGACCATAACGGGGTTATACCGATAGGTGCGGTATAACTTACTGCCGTCCGGTGAAAAAACCATCTGGCCAAATCCTTCTCCCTGCGGATCCGGGAGAATGCCGATAGTCTGTTGAAAGGTGTCCACAATTCCCAGAGCGGTAAACCGAAAGATGTAAAACTGGTTACTGTTCCGCCGAGGCGTAACCAGCCACCAGTCCTTTCCGTTTGCGTGTTTAACGGCGGCAAGTTCACCCCATGCTAGACTATCAGACAACAGTACCACATTTTTTTCAAGAATTTTACCTTGCCCACCATTCTGCTTCATATCAATTAAAGTATAATACAATTTGTCAAATATGTAGCTTGCAGGATTACTAAAAAGGACAAAACGTTTATGAAACAAACAATACAGATCGGATGAATCCGGCATAGGTAAGACAATAGAGTTTCCCGGCCCACCGGAATATCCTTCGTTGTACGTGTCGCACCACAATGTGTGACCGTTACCAGGGTTAATGCCTTCGCCGCCTTCTATAATTTCATCATTTGCTCCTGCAATAACACATCCATTGGTGTAAAAAAGCAGACTCCCTGCAGAATCACAAATGCTGGAGTTCGTGAGGTACATGTTATGCTCACGGTAATGATAACTCGCCTTGGGGGGGGTGAAATTAAAATCTAAAAGGCCCCCACCAAAAGTCGTATCAAGGGGCTGATTTTCACGACCCATTACCCAAACATAATCGAATTTTTGAGCATAAATGAATCCTTGCCAATAGCCTATCATCATCAACAGCATGAATAATTTCATGACATCACAAAATAAGGGATACCCTGCGACCAAAAATGGCGTAGGGTATCCCGGTTTAAAAGTTGGGTTAGTGATTTATTACAAGCTTGCCAGAGGAGTTTGGCAAGCCAGGAATTGTGTACCAGTAAACACCTTCTGGCAGGTTAATCAAAGAAAACTGAATGCTGGTCTGGTTGTTTGGCAAGGTAATCATCATTACCGTCTGGCCAAAGGAGTTATACAGCAGGAGCTGATTGGCAATTACCTCCCCCGGGAGGTATTCAACAGTTACTGAATTACTTGCTGGGTTAGGGTAAACACGCACAAGTTGAGTCGCGTTGCCAGATTTTTCCGACCTTTCCTCCCCTCCACAAACAGAAGAATCATCATAATTCACAGGTGATCCTTGTATTAACTGGAGCATTGTTCTTGCCCGCAGCACGGCTTCTCCATCGGAAAGCGGACAGCCTGCGGCTATGTTTTCCAGCACAAAAATCTGCGCCTCAGATAGTAAAAGGTTGTCCACAGCTACGGTTTGCAATAATATCTGGTTGACCAACTTTTCGTTAACCTGGTAAGATGCGTTACCCGTCAATGCAGCGTTTAATGTCAAAAGGTTGGCTGCTGCCGTTGCACGGTTACCTTCGCTCATCGCGCCCAGCTGGCGTATGCCTGTTTGTATATTGGCATAGTTAGAGAGTCCACTCGTTTGTGCTTGTGAAAATATTTTCATCTTGTTCATTTTCATTGTTTTACAACCTTCCCGTTCCCAATACGCTGCCCAGTCTCCGATTGCAATTCCCAAAAATACACCCCTGCCGGCAGCTGTTCTAATGAAAGCACATAAGCACTGCTGCTTGGACTCAGCCAAAGGTCTTTGACGGGCTGCCCGAATGTATTGCAAAGTATAAGTCTTTTGTTCCCACTATAAAGGCTGCCCCACTCGATGGTCACTTGCTCGTTAGCGGGGTTTGGATAAGCTCGTATTTGGGGCGGAGCGGAAGGCATTGCGTTCACACTCACCGTAGCAGTACACGGCACTCCAGGGTTGTCTATGGGGCCCAGGCGGTAATTAGGGAAGGAAGGCATGGAAGCGCCGCTAGGGGTTGGGAGTGTGAGCCCGCGCTGCTCCACATTGCAAGCCAAGCCGGGTTCATCCGGGTTGTGTATGACGTGATAGTAACGGGTGTCGCCACCAGCAAGACCATATATTTTACAATCAGGGGCTAGCTGAAGCTGATAAAACAAGGTCGGAAATGGATCAGAAAACCCGTCCCACTCAGCTACTGTTGTCTGAGATGCGCTGATATCACTGGCCCAAGTGTCCAATTGATATAAGAACTTTCGACATCCTAAGTATAAGAAACGACTGTCGGATGAGACCGCACAGCCAATTTCTCCGATCAACTGGTTGCCATAATCTAAGGAAATGGTATCGAATAGCGAAAAGGTTCCTGTTTCACGGTCAAAAGTGTATGCCATAATCGGGTCATATCTATTTGTTCTATAAATTTTTTTACCATCAGGCGAGGCCACAATTTGGCCTAAACTTTCTCCAGCAGGATTTGGCATAATACCTATAGTTTGTTTGAATGTATCTACCACCCCACTTTTATTAAATTTAAATATATAAAACTCATTACTGTTTCGGCGCGTGGTGATAAGCCACCAATCTTTCCCATTTCCATGTTTAATAGCACAAAGCCCCCCTTGAGACAAGGTGTCAGACATACATTCCACATTTTTTACAACGACCTTTCCTTTTCCATTATTCTCGTTCATGTTAACTACAGAATAGTATAATTTATCAAAAATAATGTCTGAAGGATTGGAGGTTATAGTGAATCTTTTATGAAAGACGTAGTAAATTCCAGAGGAGTCGGGCATTGGTAATATGATAGAATTCTGTGGTCCCCCAGCGTAACCATCATTATAATTTATACACCATAAGATATGAGCATTACCTGGATTAATGTTTTCACCATTATCTAAGGTTTCATCATCTGCTCCAGTAATTTCACACCCGTTCGTAAAAAAAAGCAGATTTCCATCGGTGTCACATATGCTAGAATTAGTTGTATACATGTTTTGTTTACGATAATTATAAGCAGACTTTACAGGGTTAAAATTGAAATTTATCAATGATCCCCCATAAGTTGAATCAAGCAATTGATTATCATCGCCCATTATCCAAATGTAGTCGTGTTTTTGGGCAAAAAGTGTCAAGTTAAAGATACAAAACAGGTGGAAAAACAACAGTTTCATGCTCAAAATAGCAATAGCAATCCAGCCTTGAAACCTCCGTTCCAAGGCTGGATTAACCCGTGAAAAATTAGTGTTGAACAATGAATTTACCGACGCCAATACCCGGCGCCACATACCAGTACACTCCGCTCGGAATGCTGTTGAGTGATACCTGGATGACTCCCGCTTTTGATACGAGCGTTATCTCTCGCACAGATTGCCCTTGAGCATTAAAAATCAGTAATTGGGAATCAGTATTTGTAACGCTGGAATAATCAATATTGAGGAAATCGTTGGCAGGATTCGGGTAAACTCGCAGAGAACTCTTCGCATCCCTTCTATTCTCTTCATATCTTTCTCCACTACCACAAATCACAAAATCATCATAAACTACGGGGCTTTCCTCCAGGAGGTTGAGCATGGCCCGCGCCCGCAGCACCGCTTCCCCATCAGATAGGGGGCAGCCTTCCGCAATGCCTTGCAGCACCGTGATTTGCGACTCGTTAAAGTCCGTACTCCCCAAGGCCAGGGTCTTCAAGAATATCTGGTTGACCGATTTTTCGTTGGCCTGATAGACGGTGCTATCGGCTAAAGTGCCATTGATTGACAAAAGATTGGCAGCGGTGGCTGCACGGTGGAGCTCCGTCATCGCGCCCAGTTGGCGGATGCCTGTTTGAACATTCGCATAACCAGAGAGACCGCTTGTTTGTGCTTGTGAAAATATTTTCATCTTGTTCATTTTCATTGTTTTACAACCTTCCCGCTCCCAATACGCTGCCCAGTCTCCGATTGCAACTCCCAAAAATACACCCCTGCCGGCAGCTGTTCTAATGAAAGCACATAAGCACTGTTGCTTGGACTCAGCCAAAGGTCTTTGACGGGCTGCCCGAATGTATTGCAAAGTGTAAGTCTTTTGTTCCCACTATAAAGGCTGCCCCACTCAATGGTTACTTGCTCATTAGCGGGGTTTGGATAAGCTCGTATTTGGGGCGGAGCGGAAGGCATTGCGTTCACACTCACCGTAGCCGTACACGGCACGCCCGGGTTGTCTATTGGACCGAGGCGGTAATTAGGGAAGGATGGCATGGAAGCCCCCGTAGGGGTCTGGAACTGTACCCCACGCTGCTCTACGTTACAGGCCAAGCCTGGCTCGTCCGGGTTGTGGATGACGTGGTAGTAGCGGGTGTCGCCGAAAGCCATCACATATATTTTACAGTCAGGCCCCAATTGACACTGCCAAAATGTAGTAGGCAAGGGATCCTTAAATCCGTCCCACTGAGCCACCGTGACCTGCGAGCCACTGATGTCGGATGCCCACAAATCCAACTGGTACAGATACTCACGGCAAGACAGGTACAGGTATCGGTTATTGGGGGAGATGGCGCAACCGATCTCCCCGATGAACTGATTGCCATAGTCATAAGCAATGGTGTCGAATTGGGTAAATACGCCCGCCTCGCGGTCAAAGGAATATACCATGACGGGCTTGAAACGGCAGGTACGGTATAACTTGCTGCCGTCGGGTGAAAAAACCATTTGTCCAACGCCCTCACCCTGCGGATCCGGGAGTATGCCGATGGCCTGCTGGAAGGTGTCCACAATGCCCTGGCTCGTGAACTTGAAGATATAAAACTGGTTGCTGTTCCTTCTGGGTGTGACCAACCACCAATCTTTGCCGTTGGCGTGTTTGACGGCGGCTATTTCGCCCCTGGCTAAGGTGTCAGACATCAGCTCGACATTCTTTTCAAGCACTTTCCCTTTGCCGCCATTTTTTTTCATGTCAACAACCGTGTAGAAAAATTTATCACGAATAGCATTAGTTGGGTTGTAGTAAAGCGTAAACCGCTTGTGGAAAAGATAGAATACGCCACTGGAATCCGGCATTGGGAGTATGACAGAAGCCGCTGGCCCGCCAGAATACCCGTCATTGTATTGGTCACACCATAGGCTATGTGCATTCCCAGGGTTAATTCCCTCGCCATTTTCCAAAATTTCATCATCTGCACCTGCTATGACACAGCCGTTGGTGTAAAATAGCAGGTTGCCAAATGAATCGCAAATGCTGGAATTGGTCGTGTACATATTGTGGTCACGGTAATGGTAACTCGCTTGGGGGGGACTGAAATTGAAGTCTAAAAGACCTCCACCGTAGGTAGTATCTATCAATTGATTATCATCGCCCATTATCCATATGTAGTCGTGTTTTTGGGCAAAAAGTGTCAAATTAAAGATACAAAACAGGTGGAAAAACAACAGTTTCATGCTCAAAATAGCAATAGCAATCCAGCCTTGAAACCTCCGTTCCAAGGCTGGATTAACCCGTGAAAAATTAGTGTTGAACAATGAATTTACCGACGCCAATACCCGGCGCCACATACCAGTACACTCCGCTCGGAATGCTGTTGAGTGATACCTGGATGACTCCCGCTTTTGATACGAGCGTTATCTCTCGCACAGATTGCCCTTGAGCATTAAAAATCAGTAATTGGGAATCAGTATTTGTAACGCTGGAATAATCAATATTGAGGAAATCGTTGGCAGGATTCGGGTAAACTCGCAGAGAACTCTTCGCATCCCTTCTATTCTCTTCAGATCTTTCTCCACTACCGCAAATCACAAAATCATCATAAACTACGGGGCTTCCCTCCAGGAGGTTGAGCATGGCCCGCGCCCGCAGCACCGCTTCCCCATCAGATAGGGGGCAGCCTTCCGCAATGCTTTCCAAAGTAGTAATCTGGGATTCAGTCAATTCATTATTCCCAATAGCCGCAGTTTGCAAAAATATCTGATTGACCGCCTTCTCATTGACCTGCCAAGTTGCACTGCCCGTCAAATTATCGTTAAGGGACAAAAGGCCGGCAGCTGCCACGGCGCGGTTGCCCTCGCTCATGCCTCCCAACAACCGAATGCCCACCTGTAGGTTGGAGTAGCCAGCGAATCCGTTAGATTGAGCTTGCGAAAGGAAAGCAGCAACAAATGGGTTGCCGGGATATGGGTTGCCCTCTTCCAAAACCCGTTCATAAAACCTGCGCTGCGCCAGCCATTGGTTGGCCGCCTGATAGGTCGCGCCGCCAAGTTCCCCTTTCACGATTTTGATGTCCAAAGGATAATCGGACGCGATGGCGGGCAGCGGGCAAGTTGTGCCGGGTACACACTGATAAGATGGAGCAGGGTCAGCGATGTTTTCAAACCACCCGGAAGGGAACACAGGAAATGGTAAGAAATCAGCATTTTCATTGGCGTCAACGGCAAACTTTGAATGGTCATCCGCCCCAGCACCTGCGACAGCCCCCGTTCCTTCAAACTTATTCCCCCGGTGAGCCTGCGGCCCCACCACCGCATCCGTACCCAGCACCAGCCCGGCAGCAGTGTTGCTTTCCATCATATTCCCGGCAATATCCGCCTTATTCCTTCCGGCCAGCATTCCTTCAAAGCGAAGCCCTCGCGCCGGGCCGTCGGCGGTGTTGCACAATACGCCGGCACGGGAGGCGTGTATGGCATAGATGCCGTCGTTGTTACCACCTCCGGGATTGGTGATGATGTTGCAGTTGAGGGTATTCTGGTCGCCCCCTTCCATGCGGATGCCGAAGCGTGCGCTGCTGCCGGCGAGGGATACGTTATTCTGGGTCACTTTGAGTTTATTGGCCACGCCAATCTGTATTCCGGTGGCGCCTTCTTCTACCGTCACGCTGTTGCCAGCCACAAAACCTTCATTTTGAGGGAACATTTCCTGCCCGCCTATAGCAATCCCTGCACCATTGGCATTGCCTGCCA
>JBIKUE010000180.1:0-7426 GCA_044347755.1 Saprospiraceae bacterium | reverse complement strand
ACTAAGGCACTAAGGCACTAAGGCACTAAGGCACTAAGGCACTAAGGCACTAAGGCACTAAGGCACTAAGGCACTAAGGCACTAAGGCACTAAGGCACTAAGGCACTAAGGCACTAAGGCACTAAGGGTTGGCGTTCCGCCAACCCTTAGTAAACACGCGAAGGGGTGTTTGCCATCAGGCAAACACCCCTTCGCGCCTTTGCGCCTTTGTGCCTTCGTGTACCTCGTGCCTTACCTCACAGGTAGCGAAAAAGAAATCTTGGTTCCATTTCCAGGCTTGGAATGAATCTTCAACTCTCCTCCAATTTCATTTGCCCGCTTTTGCATACTACCCAGGCCTACGCCTGAGGTGAGTTTTTCCGGCACGTTAAAGCCGATCCCATTGTCGGTAACCAGCAAGGTCATCCGTTCTTTATCGGCCGTAAGACTAATTTCCATGCGTGTGCACTCACTGTGCTTAAGGGCGTTATTGATAGACTCTTTGAAGATCAAATAGGCATTTCGACGAGCTTCAATGTCCATTTCCATCACCGGAAGACTGCGTGGAATATTCAAATGGTAATCGATATCTCGCGCATCCAGGAACTTTTGCGCGTACTCACGCATACGGTCAGCCATATCATTCAAATAGTCTGGATGAGGCTTTACAGCCCAAATCAGGTCGGAAATGCTTTCAAGCGTACTTTGGGCACTTTTACTGATCTGCTCCAGCAATGGGGCTGCATCCGGGACTTTGCCTGCAAACTGTTGATGCGCCACTTTGCTTAATATACGGATTCCCGACATCGAAGCGGCAATGTCATCATGCAGGTCACGTGCAATGCGATCTTTCACTCTTTGTTCGGCAGCCTGCACAGCGAGGAGCTTTTCCTGCTGTTCCATGGCCAGTTTTAATTGCAAAACCTGCCTGTCCTGATCCATTAATCCATGCCAACGAATGAAGGCAATAGAGAAGATAATCGCTTCCAGAATTAAGCCCCACATCACGGCATATTGTATAAACGGATAGTTGGGCACCACATTAATATTGCGCAGCAGATTTAGGATAAAAGCCACCGCCAACGGCATAAAGGCAAATACCACGATGCGGGCCCTGACACTGGTACGGAAATTCCGGATGATCACAATCACCGAGATCAGGGTGATCACCAGAATAGATAGCATAGCTGCGGTAAACACCACTTGCATCAAAGGACCATGCTCATATTTTACCAGCAAGGTGAAGATGATGGTGAGCGCTAACATGGCTCCCAAATACCACCTGGTAACCCGATCCAACCAGGCATCAATTTCCCATAACCGGATAAAATGACGGTAAAACCACCCATAAGTGGCCACCATCAGGAAAGAGATTCCATGACGCTGCATCGCCGGGAAAATGTCAATGACCGCCGAGTAATTGTATGCCTCCCGCAACAATACAACCATTACATATGCCAGGTAAAACAAATACATCCGATCCCGGTACATGAAGAACAGCTGCAAGGCAAATACAATGGAAACCAGCATGGCTCCAAGGAACAGACCAAACAACAATACGTTTTGCCGACTTTTCAAGGCAAAATGGTCAGGGGTATGAAGACTGAGCCCCAAATACATGGAACCAACCTTATTGGACGCTTTAGCCCAGAATTTGTTCTCACCAGGCTGTGTAAGCACCGCTATATAGTACCCATTGGAAAGGGCAAAACGGGAGTCATCGTAAAAAGCTGCACCTACATCCGGATATTTTTGAATACTTCCGTCAGGCTTTTGTTGTACTAAAGTGAAGGAATCAAAATTCTTCCTGTTGAGCCACAATACAAGGGTCTTTTGATTAGGCAGCTCATTCTTGATGGTAAAATACAACCACCAATCACTCGCATCTGCACCGAACGTGAGGTTCGGACTTTCAGCCGGCACAAACTGGCTGGCCATAGTCTCCGTACGAATGGTATCAAAATGGAATAGATGCGCAGAATCGCGCAGAAGCTTGGGCGTGATGGATGCACGCGAAAAATCGGCGTTCAGAATGGTCATTTCCTGTGCCTTTATGGTAAAAGGAAACAGAAAAACCATCCATAGCAAGATTAATAAGCATCGGTTTTCGAAACGGGGCGAATTACCGGTCATAGCGTTGTCTGAGTAAATGAAGTCGCGCCGAAGGGAAGGGATTAAAGGATAAATAGTTCCACAAACATGGTTTAAAATGAAGTGGAATACAGGGACAAGATAGGGCATTTTTTTTCATGTATAAAAATACATCATCCCTATTTGCCACAAAAAGCCCTCATTTGACTATGGTTGCCAGCTAAAATCAGTACATTTTTACCAGATGCCTGTTTTACCAGAGTCAAATCCCGAACCTCTCCGGCAGCCCAAATACCAGACTGAAGGTTAGAAACCCATGCAAAATTCCCTTTCCCATCACCTTTCAGCAAACACCCGTTGGAAGCATCTACGCCATATGTTTCAGGCTCAAACCCGGCATCATTACCAGCTAAAAATAAGTCTGCCACGCCATCGCCGCTCAGATCCGCGTGCAAAATCCCATACACAGGCCCCATTTGCGCCTCCGCTGGCAAAGTATGTACGATAAATTTTCCGCCCTGGTTTTCAAACCACTGCGTTTCCAGGGTTTGGGTTTCCAATACACGGTGCTCCAAAAGCTTTTTTCCCGGGAAAAGACGGTTCACGGGCGCATCTGCAAAAGGGGCATACCTGGGGTAGTTTTTCTTAATAAAAGGCATCTGTGCCGCCAACTGATCCCTGGACGCCACCGGATAATACGCACCTTCCCAAGGTGTACACAACAGCGGATCCAGGCTGCCGTTTTGATCCAAATCAGAGGCAAACAAGCGCAAAGGCGCTCCCTGAGAGGCCCTTAAACGAGTATTTAACCCCACATTTCCCGCAATAATATCCAAATCGCCATCGCCATCCAGGTCTGATACCAGCACGCTTCTCCACCAGCCCTGGGTTTGCGCCAAGCCATTGTCTGGTTTGTCCAGCTCCCATTGTTTTCCATTAAAACGCAAAATGCGCACCGGCATCCAGTCGCCCACCATCACCAGTTCCGGCTTGCCGTCTGCATTTATGTCCGCCGCCTGTATATCGGTTACCATGCCCAGCTCCCGGGCATCCGGCATCACTTCGGCGGTTACATCCCGAAAAGCGCCGCCGCCTGCATTTTGCAACACCCGTACGCCCGCCGGTTCCGGGAATTTGCCCGGCACCGAACGGCCGCCTAATACCAAATCCGGCTTGCCGTCTGTATTGTAATCCAGCACCGCCACACAACTGCCGGAATGATCTGCCCCGGGTATCGCTTGCGGACTATTGCTCAGGTTGCCTTTTCCGTCGTTCAGATAAAGCCGGTCTTCGTAGGAAAGCGGCTCCCCTCCCCCACTCACCACGTACAGATCCTGGTCGCCGTCGCCGTCTGCATCCAGGAAAGCCGCATCGGTGTCTTCAAAGACCGCATCGTTCAGGAGGGCCGGTTGCAGCAAATGGGTAAAACGCCCGTCAGTCTGCTGAAAGTAAACAGCGCCGGCTTGCCCTGATGCTCCGCACACAAAAAGGTCTTCCAGACCATCGGCATTCAAATCAGCTTGGGCCATTCGCGGACCGGTTCGGCTGAGACGGTAAGGCAGGAGTTTTTGTTGATCAAAATCTTCAAACGAATTTTCCTGATGTCGGAAATCCAGACCGCTGCCGGCACTGATGTCTGCAAACCAGGCAGCAGGCTCCGGTGCTTCCGGACAAAGCCCCGGCGCTGCATCGGTCCATTTCAGGGTAATGCGCTGGTTGGCGGGCAGGTTTTGCAGGATTTGATGGCGATTGCCCGGCCAGTCTATTTCTATTTTATCCACCTGTGCAAGGCTGCCCAGACCGATTTGAAAGATGGGTTCCACGCTGGAGTAAAAGCCGCGCACATTGGTCATTTCTCCCGTGAAGAAACGTTTCCCGCCCGCGTACACGCGCACGGTGGCGCCCAGGCCCGAGGGGTTTTGCGGCGGCCCTGCGCATTTGATCTGCAGCCAGTGATGCGCGTTCATGCCCACCGATTTGTTTTCATACACCGAGGGCGCACTTTCCAGGTTGTTGGTAATGAGGTCCAGATCGCCGTCATTGTCCAGATCGGCGTAGGCGGCTCCGTTGGAAAAGCCGCGCTGCGTGAAGCCCCAGGCTTCCGACACATCGGTCAGTTGCAGGCTACCGGTGTTTTGAAACAGGTAATTGTGCGAAGGGACGGAAGGCATCAGGCCCACGTATTGTTCAAAATCCGCAAATCGGGTCTTGTTCACCCCGCCGCTGCGGTTGATGCTGTCGGCCGTGTAGAGGAAGAAATCCAGGTCGTTGAGGTCGCGTTTCACCCCGCTGCTGATGAAGAGGTCGCACCAGCCGTCGTTGTCGTAATCGGCCAGCAGGGGCGCCCAGCTCCAGTCGGTGGCGGACATGCCGGCTAAGCACCCGATTTCCGAGAAGCTGCCGTTGCCGTTGGCTAATTGCAGGGTATTGCGCATCACCTGCCGCCCGAATCCGCGCTCGCGCATCTGTCGGTCGCGCTCCAGGCTCATGGTGCTCATCAATTGGTGTCGCCGGGGCCAGGCCTCGGCCAGCATGTCCAGCGCCACCAGATCGGCCAGTCCGTCGCGGTTCAGGTCGGCCAGATCGGCGCCCATGGTGTGGTTGGAGGTATGGCGGAACCAGGCATCCGCCTGATCTTCGAAGCGACCGTTGCCGAGGTTGATGTAGAGGAAATCCGGCATCACAAAATCGTTGCCCACAAACAGATCCGTGCGCCCGTCGTGGTTGACATCCGCGGCCAGGGTAGACAAGCCAAAGGCCCGGTTGCGCAATCCGGCCTGGGCGGTTACGTCCGTGAACCGGCTGCCGTCGTTGCGGTAGAGTCGGTCGGATTCATATTCATCCTTGGGCGGCTGCGCGCGCGCCGGACCGGCGGTGTAGTCCAGATTGTTGATGTTTTTGAAATCCACGGGATGATTCACCACGTAGCAGTCCAGGTCGCCGTCCTGGTCGTAATCAAAGAAATTAGCGTGCTGCGAAGCCGAGAGATCATCCAGCCCGTAAGTCGCCGCCGATTCGGTGAAGGTATTATTGCCCTGGTTGACGAGCAGCAGGTTGCGGCGCTCCGGCAGGGCCGTGAGCCAGGTGCGGCACACGTAAAGGTCCTGGCGGCCGTCGTTATTGATATCCACCACCGTAACGCCCGTTTTGAGTCCGCTGAACGCTGCCACCCCGGAGCTTTCCGAGATGTCTTCAAACTGCAGGCCGCCTTTGTTCAGGTACAAGCGGCAGCCCTGGAGCCGGGCGGTAAAGAAGAGGTCTTGCAGGCCATCGTTGTTCACATCAAGCACCGCCACCCCGCCGCCGTTGTAGATATAGGGATCGGCGATGAAGTTATAGCGGTATTCTTCCCGGATATTGGGCACAAAGCGGATGCCACTGCGTTCGGGGGACAGCAGCTCGAAGCGGGTAGAAGGCGCCTGGGCGGATTTGGCCGTTTTTTCCGGGGCAAAACGAGGATCCGAGCTGCAGGCGTAGAGCAGGCAAAGCGGGACAAAAAGGGCAAGCCGGGTTGGGTGCATGAGGTGTTGGTTGTGGGGGTGAAAATAGGGAGATTGGGGAAATGTCTCAAAAAGTGTGTCTGGCAAAGGCTATCACGATTTGGGAGAAAAGTTTGGAGGCGAAGGGGAAATTTAAGGTATTCCTACAAAATTATATTTAAAGGCATATAAATTTAATTTTTTTCATTTTTTTATACGCAAAAACATATAAATAAATAAAAAACGCTACCTTTATATTCAAAAGCATATAAAGTCAACACAGAAGGATCATAGTCATCTAAAAATCAGGTATTTGCCCCACTAAAATCACAAAAATCTCAGTATAAAATGAAGGACTTAGCCGAATTTGTAAAATCCAGGCGAAAGCAATTGGGTATGACCCAGGAGGCCTTTGCTCAGAAAGCCGGAGTTGCCTTAACGGTTATAAGAAAGATTGAACAAGGCAAAGAAAATCTGAGTTTGTCAAAAGTAAATCAGGTTCTGATCATGTTTGGTCATGTATTAGCCCCAATAAATGCAAAAGATGCGACAAGGAATCGTTAAATACAACCTTGAGTTGGCTGGTATTTTGACCGCGGAAGACAATGGAGAATATCTGTTTACTTATGATGAACAGTATATTCAAAAATACCCGCATCAATTCATCACGTTTCAAATGCCCGTAAGGCATGCTCCGTATAGAAGCAAGCGGTTATTTCCATTTTTTGATGGCTTGATTCCGGAAGGTTGGCTGCTGCATATTGCGGCAGAAAGCTGGAAAATCAACCCGAACGATCGAATGGGGCTCCTGCTGGCCTGTTGCCAAAATGCCATTGGCGCAGTGAGTGTTCACCCAGTAAAGCAGAAAGAAGATGCGTAAATGTTTGTATTGCTATCAGGAGATGGAGCACAATTTGGAAGGTGATTACCACCCCCCATGCAACAAAGCATTCTATGGCACTACATGGGCTCCAGCCTTACCTTATCGCTTGTCAGAGATGGAACAATTGGCTAAAAAAGCCGCTGAGTTGTCCATTACAGTACCCGGAGTGCAGCCCAAATTGTCGCTGAGCTGGATAAAAACCAAGCTGGAAAATGGACACCAGGGCCGATTAACCATTATGGATGCTTTGGAAGGCCTGTATATCCTTAAACCACAAAACCCGCAATACCCGCAAATGCCGGAAAACGAACACCTCTCTATGAAATTGGCCGAATTATTCGCAATAGAGGTGGTGCCCTCTAACCTGATTCGTTTGGCCTCCGGAGAGTTGTGCTACATCACCAAACGAATAGATCGCAAGCAAGACGGAACGAGAATCCACATGATTGATTTGTTGCAAATTCTGGAGTTAGAAGACAAGTACAAAGGCACTATGGAAATGGTGGGAAAAACAGTGGGCGACTTGTCGACAAACACCTTGTTGGATAAGTTGCGCTTTTTTGAATTGACCGTTTTTAATTTCATCATCGGCAACAACGATATGCACCTGAAAAACTTTTCCATGTGGCTATCAGACATGGGCTGGGTATTATCCCCTGCCTATGACCTGTTAAATGTAAAAATGATTCTGCCAAAAGACAAGGAAGACATGGCCTTGTTGTTTGGCGGCAAAAAAGAAAACTTCAACAAGGGGTATTTCGATCAGTTTGGCATCTTTCTAAAACTCAATGAAAAACAAATCAATGCGGTTTACAAAAGGCTGGGGAAATGGCTACCCCAAGCGACCCGAATGATTGACCGGTCATTTCTGACCGAGGACTATAAATCTACCTATAAAGCCTTGATTTCCAAACGTGTAACGCTATTTACGCCATGACCGCTGTGCTCGGGGAAAGTAGCTCGAAGCGGGTGGTGGGCGGCTGGGCGGATTTGG
>JBIKUE010000067.1:0-27589 GCA_044347755.1 Saprospiraceae bacterium | reverse complement strand
CAAATGGACAAATCCTGCACTATAACTGGGTAGGTTACTTATCCATTGGCCTCATCCTGGTCAGTATCTGGCTGGCCGGCAGAGTAAAACCGATTAGCTGAAGAATATCCAATAACCAATATCCAATGTTGAATGTCCAAGTGGGGCGGGTGTTTGGCATCTGCACTTATGTTAGGCGACTCACGGGTGATTGGTTTGAATAGTCTTATATTTTGTGCTAAGCACCTGTGAGCATTAAAGCAAATGTGCTGATGCCAAGCACCCACCCCACTTGGACATTGGATATTGGTTATTGGATATTCACAACGGCTGCGTGCCGTATGTTTTTCCTTTGCGGGTCATTTGGATAAGGTAGTTCAGGCGTTTTTCAGCCTCGGGCTTACGGCTTGCTCCTTTAATCTCATCGATCCAGCCAATCTTTAGTCTTTTATAAAAATGGGAAAAGGTTTGAAAGGTTTCCCACACCTGTGGGTCTTCCTTTAATCTGGCTTCTAACCATTCCGGTATAATCAGCGGATCATCGGGTGATCCTATCTGGTCCTTAACAGGTTCAATACCTGCCGGTGTCATCAAACCATTTTTTTGAAGTTTCCAGATCCGTTGCCGGTTTAATTCGGACAGGAATGTTTTTTTTCTTCTGGGCGTGATTCTTTGCACCATACTTTCCGGTTCAAACTTCCTGACCACGCCGTCAATCCAGCCAAAACACAGACATTCTTCTACCATGTCGTCATAGGGCAAAGAAGGCTTTCCGGAAGCTTTATTGAAGGTTTTTAACCAAATTTCCTTTTCGGTCAGATGATGAAGTTCCAGCCAGGAACGCCATTCCTTTCGGTTGGAAGGATAAAAAATGTTCAGTGTTTCCATATCCCGGAGGCCTAGAGACTTTTTTGATGAAACTCAAGGCAAAGAAGCAACTTTTCAAAACACCAGGTATTTCAAAAATTGGCCATAACAGAAATTTACCAAAATGTATGCTGAATAAACGTGTGTTTTTTTACATTTACGCCTCAAATACCCAAAAACAGAAAACAATGTTGTCGGCGCAACCTTTTTTCCGCTGTAATCCACCCAATGCCATATCCCCATTTTAATCCTGCCTCTCTCAAGAAGCAAAGTCTCTGTTCACTGCCTAACCTCTCTTGTTCATGCGTATTCTCTACCTGTTTCTAACGTTTGTATTTCTCCATCTGACCATTTCTCTTTTTGGACAATGCCCACCTCCAGGCTTCCCTAACTCGGGAAGCAATTGCGGCAACCCCATCATTTGTGAAAATCTCGATGATTATTGTACCGAAATCAACAACAGTAATCAACCCAGGAACTTCCCTTGTTGTGCAGGCTGGCAGCTGAACAACGACGAGTGGTTTGGCTTTTTTGCCGGCAGCACGACTATTACCCTGGAAATTACTCCTTCCAACTGCGACCCAGGTGGTCAGCAGGGATTACAAGCAGCAATTTACGACAATTGCCCGGCATTTCCTCCCCCAGGAGGTTGGTGTACCGATAACCTGATGGATGCGCAGTGTGCGTGTACAGAAGATCCATTCCAGCTTACTGCCACTGATTTTGTGGTAGGTGAAGTTTACTGGTTCGTGATTGATGGCTGTTCCGGCAATGTGTGCGATTATGAGATTCAGGTGCTGGAAGGATCCACTGTAGGTTTTCCACCAGATGACCCGGGTGTGGTAACAGGCCCTTCACCCTTTTGCCAGGGTGTGGCAGCAAACTATGAAGTGCCTCCGGTATCAGGAGCAACCACTTACACCTGGACGCTTTCCCCTTCCAACGCAGGCACCCTGAGCAATAATAATAACCACGGAGATATTACCGTAACCTGGGCTGCCGGATTCAGCGGTACGGCCACCTTGTGTGTAAAAACCTCCAACCTGTGTTTTTCAAACCCGGATGAATCCTGCATCACCGTTGAAGTGCTGCCAAAACCAACGGCTACTCTTTCCGGATCAGGTGTGCTTTGTACCAGTTCCGGCAATTCAGTCGATTTAAACGTTGCCCTCACCGGCGATCCTGACTGGACCTTTGTCTATTCTATCAATGGTGTGCCACAACCGGCAATCACAACCAGCAGCTCTCCTTATACCATTACCGTTAACCAGCCAGGCACCTATGCCCTGGTGAGTGTAGTCAGCGTAGATTCCGACCCTGATTGTGCAGGTACGGTTTCAGGCAATGTTGTGGTTAACCAGGTAACGCTCAATCCGTCGTCCACTACCGTTGCAGCCATATGCGGCCAAAATAATGGCTCTGTTGACCTCGCCATTGCGGGAAATGGCAATGCGCCTTATACCTATAGTTGGTCGGGAGGCGAAACGACCCAGGATCTGAGTATGGTACCTCCCGGCACCTATACCGTTACTGTTACAGATAACAATGGTTGTACTGCTACAAATTCCGCTACGGTAAACGATGTAATTACAGCACCTACGCTTACCTCCGTTGTAGTCAACAATACTACCTGTATTAATGGTAATGGTTCCATTGACCTGAGTGTAACCCCAGCAACGAACAATACTTATGCCTGGTCTGGCGGAGAAACCACACAAGATCTTTCCAACCTCGTTCCTGGAACCTACACAGTTACTGTAACGCAAGGTGTAACTTGTACAGCCACCGGTTCCTATACCGTGGCAGACAATCCTAGTATACCCAGCCCAACGGCTACTATGATCAGGACCAAATGCAGCCTCGCTAACGGTAGCATCAACGCAACCGTCACAGGCGGGGTAGCACCGTACACCTACCTTTGGTCAGATGGGCAAACCACGGAAGACCTTGCCGATATCCTTGCCGGCGACTACACCTTAACGGTGACCGGTGCAAACGGATGTACCCGAACGGTAAGTATAACCGTTGGAAATGAGGACCCTCCAATAACACTCACCGGAACAACCCAGCCCAATACTTCCTGCAACTCTGGAACCGGAAGTATCGACCTCACACCATCTCCAGGCACGCCCCCTGCTCCACTTGGAGGGTATACCTACACATGGTCTGAAGGATCTACTACTCAGGATCTTTCCGGACTCCTGCCCGGCTCCTATACAGTAACAGTAAGTACTGGAGGCACTTGTACCGCAACGGCAACTTACAATGTTGCAGACAATCCCAACCGTCCCGTACCTGCAGCTACCCCTACCCAAAGCACCTGCAACCTGGCCAATGGCAGTATCGATGCCAATGCAAGTGGCGGAGTCCCGCCGTATACCTATGAATGGTCAAATGGCGCTACCACACAAGACATCACCAACGTGACGCCCGGAAGCTATACCCTAACGGTAACCGGCGCAAACGGCTGTACGCAAACCATCTCTGTCAATGTTGGGAATAATGACCCAACCATTACACTTTCTGCCGCTACCACACCCAATACCGCTTGTGTTGGCGGGACAGGTTCTATTGACTTAACCCCAACCCCTGCCGTGCCACCGGCGCCACTTGGGGCATATACCTACAACTGGTCTAATGGAGAAACCACCCAGGATCTGGCAAACCTGCCATCAGGCAACTATATTGTAACGGTAAGCATGGGTGGAACTTGTACGGCAGTCGGATCTTACAATATCGTAGATAACGCAAGTATTCCGAGTCCAACTGCCACGCCTACGCAAAGTCTCTGCGATCTGCCAAACGGCAGCATTGATGCAAATGCCAGTGGCGGTGTTCCACCTTATACCTATGCCTGGTCAAATGGTGAAACGACTCAGGACATAACCAACTTAGCGCCCGGAGGCTATACGCTCACCGTGACCGGAGCTAATGGATGTACCCGGAGTATTTCAGTTAACGTAAGCAATAACAATCCTTCCATCTCCCTATCCGCTACCACCGTAGCAAATACCACGTGTAACGGCGGGAACGGAAGTATAAACCTCACGCCCAATCCGGCTATTCCTCCTGCTCCACTTGGAGGCTATACCTATACATGGTCCAACGGAGAGACCACGCAAGATTTGGCAAACCTTCCTGCAGGCAGCTATACGGTAACCGTTAGCGCCGGTGGTTCCTGTACCGCAGTTGGCACCTACAATGTAGCAGACAATCCGAATCAGCCAGTACCGACGGCAACTCCTACCCAAAGCACCTGTGACTTGCCCAATGGCAGCATCGATGCCAGTGTAACAGGAGGAGTTGCACCCTACACCTATGCATGGTCAAATGGTGAGACCACCGAGGACATCTCCAATGTTGCTCCAGGGACCTATACGCTTACCGTTACCGGAGCCAACGGTTGCACCAGATTACTTTCTGTAACTGTGGGGAACAATAATCCTCCCATCAATCTTTCTGCAAGTGTAGTAGCAAACACCCTTTGCGTTGGCGGGAATGGAAGCATTAACCTGACTGCAGCACCGGCAAACCCGAACTACACATTCACATGGTCCAATGGAGCCAGCACCGAAGACATTTCCAATCTCACACCAGGCAACTATACTGTAACCGTGAGTGCAGGGGGCTCTTGCACAGCCTCAGCAACTTATAATGTGCCAGATGGCCCTAATGTGCCTGCCCCATCGGCAACTACAGTTCAAAGCACCTGTAACTTAGCTAATGGAAGCATTGATCTGAGTGTTACAGGAGGGGTAACGCCTTATACCTATTCCTGGTCTAATGGAGAAACAACTCAGGACCTGGCCAATGCATTAGCCGGGAACTATACCGTTACCGTGACCGGAGCAAATGGCTGCAGCCGGATTTTGAATGTAACAGTAGGTAATAATGACCCCACAATCTCCCTGAATGCAACCACAACAGCCAATACCTCCTGCAACAATTCCGGAACCGGAAGTATTGACCTCACTCCCACGCCGGCAGTACCCCCTGCGCCGCTCGGCAACTATACGTACAACTGGTCGAATGGTGGCACTACTCAGGATATATCAAACCTTTTACCTGGTAGCTACACCGTTACGGTCAGTATGGGCGGAACCTGTACTGCCGTAAACACCTTCACCGTAGCTGACAATCCGAACCAGCCTGTACCAACAGCAACCCCTACACAAAGCACCTGTAATCTGGCCAATGGCAGTATTGATGCCAGTGTATCCGGTGGTGTGCCGCCTTACACCTATGCCTGGTCAAATGGAGCAACCACACAAGACCTGAGCAACGTATTATCAGGAAGTTACACGCTTACTGTAACAGGAGCGAATGGCTGTACCAGGATTATCACGGTAGATATCGGGAACAACAATCCACCGATCAACCTTACCGCTACAATTGTAGCCAACACCACCTGCACAGGTGGAAACGGAAGTATTGACCTGACTGCAGCACCGGCAAACCCGAACTACACCTACTCCTGGTCTAATGGCGCAACCACGCAAGACATCAATGGTCTTACACCAGGTGATTATACTGTAACGGTTAGTGCCGGCGGAACCTGCACCGCTTCAGCCACCTACAACGTTCCCAACAACCCTAACCTGCCTAACCCAACTGCGGTTCCTACTCAATCAACCTGTAGCCAGGCAAACGGCAGTATCGATGCAAGTGTGACAGGTGGTGTAGCGCCTTATACCTACCTATGGTCCTATAACAATGCCACCAGCCAGGATCTAACCAACATTCCTGCTGGAAACTATGTGCTTACCGTAACAGGCGCCAATGGTTGTACCAATACCGTAAGTGTAGATGTTGGCAACAACAACCCACCCATCAACGTCACTGCTACGGCGCTGCCCAATACGGTTTGTAATTCCAGCCCTAATGGTAGTATCAATATTACCGTCACCCCTGCCAACCCCAACTATACCTTCCTTTGGTCAAACGGTACCACTACGGAAGATTTAAATGGGGTACCTCAAGGGAACTATACCGTTACAGTAACCTTGATCGGAACCTGTACTCAAGTGGCCTCCTTTGATGTGCCGGACAATCCAAATGCCCCTCAAATTGTTCCAACAGTGGTGAATACTACCTGCGGATTCTCCAACGGCTCGGTCAACATTGTAGTAAATGGCGGGCCAACGCCTTATACCTATTTATGGAACCCGGGAGGCGTTACTACCCAAAATCTGGCCTCTATCCCAGCCGGCGCTTACAGTGTTACTGTGACTGCTACTAATGGATGTACAGCATCCGTAGATGTTAATGTTGACAACTTCAACCCGCCGATCAACCTATCTGCCACGATTCTGCCCACCACCACCTGTAACAATAGCCCGAACGGAAGCATTAACCTGACAGCCGGCCCCGCACCTAACTATACTTACACTTGGTCCAATGGCGCAACAACCCAGGACATAAGCAACCTGCCTCCGGGCGATTATGCGGTTACCGTAAGCGCTGGCGGAACCTGTATCGAATTTGGCAATTTCACCGTGCCGTTTGAGCCTAATGCTCCGATTGCAACTTCTATCGCAACTGATGCGAATTGTGGATTGCCCAATGGCTCCATCAACCTGATCCCGAGCGGTGGCATACCTCCTTATACCTATGCCTGGTCTAGCGGCCAAACCACGCAGGATCTGAATGCTATTACCGGAGGCGTTTATCAGGTTATTGTTACCGGAGCTAACGGCTGTACGGTTGAAGAAATCGTAAACGTAGCTAACAACGACATTCCAATTGACATTGACGCCACGGTAGTTGGCAAAACCTCTTGTATTGTAAACAATGGTAGCATAAGCATCTCGGTAACGCCTTTCAATGCCACTGTTATCTGGTCTAATGGTAGTACTGCTAAAAGCCTGACTGGGCTTTCCCCAGGCAATTATTCGGTAACTGTGAGCATGGGAGGAACTTGTACGGCGGAAGCTACTTATACCATCGACGACGAAACGGAGATACCTGTTTTAACAACCGATGCCTTGCCAGCTACTTGTGGATTCAATAATGGCTCCATTGATTTGATGGTTGATTTGGGATTACCTCCTTATACCTACAACTGGGGGCACATACCTGGCCCGAGCAATCCGGAAGACCTGGCCAATCTGGTGGCTGGCAACTACGCGGTTACCGTAACAACAGCGGCGGGTTGCACGGAAACACTTATTGTACCCATTGATGTTGAACTCGTTCAGATAGACATTTCTTTTCTCAGTTCTGACGACCTATCCTGTACTTCAGACAATGGCTTTATTGATCTGGATGTTGAGCCTGTCGGTTTGAACTACATCTATAATTGGGCGCATATTCCAGGCGCCAATAATCAACAGGATTTAGCGAATCTGAGCGCCGGCACCTATACCGTCACGGTAAGTTATGGCACTTGTACTGCCAATACTTTTTTCGATATCTACGACGCCACTCAACCTCCAAGCATTTCGATATCTAATACTTCGGCAACTTGTGGAGAAAGTAACGGTTCAGTTACGGTTAACGTAACTGGGGCAACTCCTCCCTATACCTTCAACTGGGCACATATTCCTGGCAACAACAACCCTCAAAATCTCAGCAACATAGCGCCTGGAACATACACCCTAACGGTAACGGACTTTTTTGATTGTACGGCTACGGCGATGACAACGGTAGTCAACAACCTGATTGTTTTAAACCTATCCGGCGTTCCAGTTGCCAACACATCCTGCGCTGCTCCAAATGGAAGTATGGATGTGAGTGTTACTCCTGCAGGGAGCTACAACTATATTTGGTCAAACGGGGCTACTACTCAGGATTTATCGGGAATTGCTCCCGGCATTTACAGTGTCACAGCCAGTGTGGGCATTTGTTCGTCAGAAGCGACCTTCCAGGTGACCAACAATACGATTAACCCCCTATTGTCGCCTGTAGTTACTGCAGCTATTTGCAGTCAAAACAATGGCAATATCCAGATTACAACCACCAGTGGTACAACGCCTTACACCTATAACTGGTCCAATGCCGCTACTACGGAAGACCTGAACAATATCTTCCCTGGCAACTATTCCTTAACCGTAACGGATGCCAACAGTTGCACAGCAGATACAACGCTGAATGTAGCCAATAACGCCACTACCTTCAGCCTTTCTGCAGTAGCCACGAACTACAGTGATTGCTCCACCATTAACGGCGCCATTGACCTGACGATTACTCCTGCCGGGCCATACACTTATCTGTGGTCAGGGGGTGAAACGACTCAGGATTTGAATAACTTGACAGCAGGCGCCTACACTGTTCAGGTAACAGAATCTGGTACATGTATTGCCTCCGCAACCTATTTTGTACAGGATGTACGTACCTGGCCAGTGCTGAACCAAAACATCACAGCTGAACTTTGTAACCTTTCAGACGGCAATGTGAACATCAGCGTTTTTGGTGGACAAGCACCCTTTATCTACGCCTGGTCAAGTGGTCAGACTACCGAAGATTTGAATAACATTGGTGGCGGCACCTATACCATTACGGTCACCGGCGCAACCAATAACTGTAGTGAAACCATTACGGCAATTGTTCCTGAGAATGATATTTCTTTCTCTCTTACTGCAGTAGCCGCACCAAACAGTTCCTGCGTTATCCTCAATGGTAGTGTTGACCTGAATATCACACCTGCAGTACCAGGTGGAGGCCCGGGTTATTCCTATACGTGGTCAAACGGCGCTACAACACAGGACTTGAATCCAGTTCCGGCTGGTACCTATGCCCTTACGGTTAGCGCGGGTGGTACTTGTACCAACACGGCCTCCTACACAGTAGATGATGCTGCAGGTGCGCCAGGCATTTCCGAAAGTATTTCAGATGCTCTTTGTGGCCAAAGTAGTGGCAACATCAACCTTAATATCAATGGAGGAGAAGCGCCATATACCTTTATCTGGTCAAATGGTGCAACCACGGAGGACTTATCCAATATTCCTTCCGGCCCATATGCTGCCACTGTAACCGGCGCCAACGGATGCCAGATATCAGCCAGTTTCGATGTTCCGGAAGATGTCATTATTCCAAATCTTTCTGGTATTCCGCAGCCCAATACTGCTTGTGTTGGACCAAACGGAAGTGTTAATTTGAGTATTTCGCCCTCTTCGCTCAACTATACCATTAACTGGTCCAGTGGAGCAACCACTCAAAACCTTGCTAACCTGACCGCTGGCACTTATACCGTTTCCGTTTATGGAGGCGGGGCTTGTACGGCTTCTGCAACGTATGTTGTTGACAATGCTTCCCTGGCTATTATCGCAGGTGGCACCGACGTAGATGTGCTTTGCTTTGGGAACAGTACAGGCGCTATTGACCTGGTAACCAACGGAGGCTCACAGCCGTTCGTTTATAATTGGAATCCTGGCAGTATTGGAAACATAGAAGACCCAAGTGGTTTGCCGGCAGGCAATTACGCTGTAACCATTACAGATGTAGTTGGATGTAGCACCACCGCAAGTTTCAATATTAGTCAGCCTCCCAACTCCGTTCAGGCGGTATGCTCTGCTGTAGGTTTAGTGAGTCAACCAGGCTTCAACGATGGTAAAGCGCAAGTGCAGATTAGTGGCGGCGTTGCACCTTATTCGGTGCTTTTGAACCCTGGCGGAATCCAAACCGGCATTGCCGCCGGAGTTTTCCCACTTAACAACCTGGGTGTGGGCGCGTACGATGTTATCGTAACAGATGCAAATGGATGTACAACCATTTGCGACTTTAGCATTCTGCTCAGCCCCTGTGCTTCTGCAGTTGGAACTATGGGCACGGCCCAGCTTTCGCATTGCAGTACGGGTTGTATCACCGCAAATTACGATGGTTTAGGGCAGGTTCTGGATCCGGATGATGTATTGCAATTTATCCTGCACCTGGGTCCTGACTCCTTGATCGTAGGTGAAAAAGCTAGAAACAGTACGCCTACATTCTGTTTCAATCCGGCTACCATGACTTACGGAACAACCTACTATATTTCAGCTGTAGTGGGCAGCAATGATGGCAACGGGAATGTCCTTCTGTCTCACTATTGCACCGTAATAGCCACCGGAACACCTATTGTGTTTTATGAAAAACCCGTTGCTACTGCTGCCATACCGGATCCAATTACCTGTGCAACACTGCAGGTAACCGTGTCCGGAAGCTCGAACCTGCCCAATCCAACCTACCAGTGGTCAAGTTCCAATGGTATTATTGTTGGACCGTCGAACCAGTCGACCATTGAAGTGATCAAGGCAGGTAATTACCAGCTAATTGTTAGTGTAAACGGCTGTTTGGATACAACCATTGCGGTGGTACAAGACATTCGCAATGACCCTGAAGCAAAAATCATGGCAAGTCCTGACGATATTCTTGATTGCCGGATTGACGAAATCATTCTTGCCGGTGAAATCAAAGGCTCCGGCAATGCCAACACCATCTGGCTCGACCAAAATGGCGTCATTTATTCCGGTGGAACGGTATTGCAAATTGACGATCCGGGAACCTACTGGTTTGCCATTGTAGATACGGTTACTTTCTGTACCGATACTGCCAGTATTGTCATTAACCAGGATCAGTTGTATCCGCCACTCTTTATTGACCCACCGGCAACGCTGACTTGTGCGATTGGATCCGTTACACTAACAGGCGGATCACCTATTAATGGCATTTCATTCAGATGGGCAACCGTAATTGGAAACGATACCACTTACCTGAGTAATGGAACAAGTGTAGCGGTAACCCAACCAGGCACCTACCGCCTGTTTGGGTATGATCCTGTGAATGGTTGCAATAACTCGTTGAGTATTATAGTGGTGGCCGACAAGACCTTTCCAACAGCCAATGCCGGGCCACCGTTTAATATTGATTGTTACGGGGAAACACTCACCATAAATGGCTCAGCTATTGGAGGCACAGGTACGTTAAATTATAGTTGGACAACCTCCGGAGGCGTCATTGTTTCCGGCGGAAACACCCCAACACCTACCATCAGCGAGCCAGGAACCTACACGCTGTTAGTAACCGCAACCGGCAATGGCTGTTCTGATACAGATGCCGTGGTCATAGCGCCTAATGAGCCGGTAGCTTTGGCTACCGTAGATAACCCTGCGTGTTTTGGATATAAAGGTTCTATATTGGTTGATACGGTGTTAGGAGCAAAGCCACCCTTGCAGTACACCCTTACAGGAGGCCCTCACCTCCAATCCGGCAACCTGTTCAGCAACCTTTCAGCAGGTGATTATTCCATATTCATTGTAGATGCCAATGGCTGTGAAACAAGTGTAGATGTCACCGTCATTCAGCCTGATGAGTTTATTGTTACCGTAGACCCGCAGGTAACCATTGAATTGGGCGACAGCTATCAGGTAGATGCCACCGTAAACGTGCCGCCAAGCGAGATTGCCCAAATCACCTGGACACCTCCTACATGGCTAAGTTGCGATACCTGCCTTAGCACACGCATAGACACGCCATTGCATACACAACTTTACCGCATTCTGGTGGTTACGAAGGAAGGTTGCCGAGACGATGCCCCCCTCTTGTTGCGCGTCAACAAGAGTGTAGACGTGTATATCCCGAATATCTTCTCACCAAACGACGATGGTGAAAACGATTGGTTTACTGTTTACGCCGACCTCAAAGGTGTGAAGCAAGTGAAACAGTTCCAGATCTTTGATCGCTGGGGAGACCAGGTATTCCAACGCGAAAACTTCCAACCTAACGATCCTACATTGGGGTGGGATGGTCGTTACCGTGGCCAGGAGATGAACCCTGCGGTGTTTGTTTATTACGCCATTGTAGAATTCATTGACGGTCAGGAAGTACTGTTTAAAGGGGATGTAACCTTGATGAGGTAATGGAAATTTCACTTTGATTCAAACATGAGTCAACCCGAATTTTGGGTTGACTCATGTTTTATTTAGGGCTGATCGTAACAGACCTCTGACGAGGTCTGTTTTGAGATGGTTCTAGTAAAAAACCAGGCAATTTTCAGATCATTGCAGTCTAAAACAAACATATGAACCTTCTGAACAGAAATCTGCTCTGGATACTGGGTCTCATAGCCCTGGCAGCTATTGTCTATTATTTTTCCGACATCGTTGCCTATCTTTTAATTGCGTGGGTACTATCCATGTTGGGAAGGCCTTTAGTTGTTTTTTTCAGAACACGACTTAAGATAGGTAAATACCGGATGGGCCCAACTACAGCAGCCCTATTGACTATTCTCACGTTTTATGGCTTGATTACCGGAATACTATTGATTTTCATACCTACCATAGTAGCTCAAGCCCGTAACCTAAGTACCGTGGATTATCAGGCTTTGGGAGAAAAACTCCGGCCGATGTTCTACCATTTGGATACCCAAATGCATCAACTGGGTTTCTTGTCCGCAGAAGAATCATTGGCCACCAGGACCCAGGAATTGTTGAGTGGCGCCTTTAAACCTACCCTGGTTGGCGATTTCCTGGGCCAGTTTGTAGGTGTGGCAGGTAATATCCTGGTCACGTTTGCTTCCGTTACGTTCATTCTTTTTTTCTTTTTGCAAGACAATCGCCTGTTCACAGATATCATTCACGCCGTTGTTCCTGATAAACAGGAGCAAAAAGTGCAAACTGCCGTGAATGAATCCAGCGATGTACTCACCCGTTATATCCAGGGTCTACTGATTCAGGTACTTGTTTTTGCCCTGTTAACCACGATAATCCTATGGATCCTTGGTGTTGATAATGCCCTGCTTATCGGATCATTCGGTGGTGTATTTAATGTCATTCCTTACTTAGGCCCCATCCTGGGGATGATATTCGGTGGTTTTATCACCCTTTCCTCAAACCTAAGCGCCGATTTTTCGCTTATCCTGCCTTTGCTGGCTAAGGTGGGAATTGCTTTTGTGGCAGTTCAGGCTATCGACAATAATTTTGTGGGGCCGCTTATTATGTCAAAAAGTGTTCAGGCTCATCCGTTGGAAATTTTCATTGTAACCCTTGCAGCTGCCAAAATGGGCGGAGTGGTTGGAATGGTCATTGGCATTCCGGTTTATACCGTGTTGCGAGTGATCGCCAGAAACTTTTTCAGCCATTTTAAAGTAGTCCAACGGCTAACCGAACACCTGGACGAAAAGCCGGACAAAACGTAGGCATCTGTCAATCTGGCACTTGAATACGTAAGGCACGAAAGTTGACATAATTCGTGCAGATGCACTGAAGGTTGTAACACTTTCAGTGTCTAATCAATGCATAAAGCAATGAAAAATCCGTTTAAAAAAATATTAGACATGCAGGAAAAAGCAACGGAAACAACGGAGCAGGAAGCTCAGGATTCAACTATTGAAACTACTGAAAATCAAGAAGATAGTCAAAAGTCAGAAAACACTTCGGATACCGGTGTTCTTGCTGAATTGCAAAAACAATTGGAGGAGAGCCGCAATAAATATCTCTATCTTTTCTCGGACTACGAAACCCTCAAACGCAACGCTGCCCGGGAAAGACTGGATTTGATGAGTATGGCTGGTCGCGACATCATGACAGCCTTATTGCCTATTTTGGACGATTTTGACAGAGCCGCCAAAAACAATGCACTGTCAGAAGGCACGGCACTCATCCATCATAAATTTGCTCATACACTTAAAAGTAAAGGTTTGAGCTCTTTGGAAGCCAAAGCCGGCGATGAGTTCGACGCAGATCAGCATGAAGCCGTAGCTGAAATTCCGGCGCCTTCAGAAGAAGCCAAAGGAAAAATTGTGGATATCCTGGAACAAGGGTACACCCTGGGTGGCAAGATCATCCGGCATGCAAAAGTGGTGGTTGGGAAATAAAGGGTTTGATGGGTTTGATGTATCCCGGAATGATATTCCGGGAAAATGTTCGAGGTTTGATGAAAGCCAAATTATAATTTCTTTACAATGGCAAAACGCGATTATTACGAAGTGCTTGGTGTTCCAAAAAACGCCAGCGCCGACGACATAAAAAAAGCCTATCGCAAAAAAGCGCTGGAGCATCACCCGGACCGTAATCCGGGGGATAAAGCTGCTGAGGATAAATTCAAGGAAGCTGCCGAAGCTTACGATGTGTTGAGCGATGCCGACAAAAAAGCTCGTTACGACCGTTATGGTCATGCCGGCATGGAAGGTATGGGCAGTGGCCCGGGAGGCAACTTCCAGGGCATGGACATGGATGAAATCCTTCGCCGTTTCGGCTTTGATACCGACGATATTTTCGGAGAATTCTTCGGAGGCGGCGGTCGCAGGGGCGGTGGGGCACGCGGTGGACGTGCGCGCGGAGAACGCGGCAGCAACCTGCGCATCAAGGTAAAAATGACGCTGGAGGAAATTGCCACCGGCGTAAACAAGAAAATAAAGGTACGCAAACAGGTAAGCTGTAACACCTGTAACGGAAGCGGCGCCCGCGATGCCAGCAGTGTTGACACCTGTAGCACCTGTCGTGGTGCTGGGGTAGTGAATCAGGTGCGCCAAACGCCATTCGGTATGATGCAAACCGCCGTAACCTGCCCAACCTGTAATGGCGCCGGACAAACCATTAAATCGCCTTGTACGGTTTGTAAAGGCGATGGACGGGTGTTTGGCGAAGAAACCATTGATGTGGATATCCCTGCAGGCGTAAATGAAGGCATCCAGCTCAGCGTGAACGGCAGGGGCAATGCCGGCGCAAAAGGTGGCCCGGCGGGCGACCTGCTCATTGCCATTGAAGAAACGCCACACGATGAACTGACCCGCGAGGGCAACAACATCGTGTATGAGCTCTACCTCAACTTTGCTGATGCAGCCCTGGGCGCCAAAGTGGATGTACCTACTCTAGACGGTAAAGCCCGAATCACCATCCCGGCTGGCACACAAGCCGGCAAAGTATTCCGACTGAAAGACAAGGGCTTACCGGCCCTCCAAAGCTACGGACGGGGCGACCAACTGGTACACGTAAATGTCTGGACGCCCAAAAAACTAACCGACGAAGAACGGCGCATGCTGGAAAAGCTGCGAGATATGCCGAACCTGCAGCCGAACCCCGGCAAGGAGGAAAAAGGATTTTTTGATAGAGTGAGGGATATGTTTGAGTGATGAGTGTTTTGTCTTTTAATCATTTTTTTACCGCAGAGGCGGAGAGACGCAGCGGTCTAACAGCCTGATTACCAACCGCTCTTCGCCTCCCCGTCTCTGCGGTGAAAAACACGATTAATGAGACAGTCACTATCCTTCTTACCTTTGCCGGCATGATTAGACGTCTTTTGCCGGTTACGGCGCTTTTCAGTGTTATTTTTCTATTGGCAGCAGGGCACAACCATCCGTTCGCCAACTTGTCCAAATCCGCTGACTTCAAGGAGCAACAGTGGGTAGATTCCGTGTTCAATGCGTTATCAGAGGATGAACGCCTGGGGCAACTCTTCATGTTGCGCGCGCATGCAGACAAGGATACAGCCTACGAGCGGCAGGTGGAGGATCAGATTCGCAAGTTCAAACCTGGCGGCCTCTGTTTTTTCAACCCAACCTTTGCTGGCACTGTAGAAAAACACGCAGAACTCTGTAACCGCTATCAGGCAGCCGACAATAAAGTCCCTTTGATGATCGGTATGGATTTTGAAAATGGCGTGGGTATGCGTTATAAGGGCAACGCTATTTCTTTTCCCAGAGCTATGATGCTGGGCGCTATACCAGATAACCGATTGATGTATGAGATGGGTCGGGAAGTAGCCCGGCAGTGTCGGCGAATGGGCGTACACGTCAATTTTGCCCCTGTAGCCGACATCAACAACAACCCTCGAAACCCCGTGATCGGAGAACGCAGTTACGGCGAAGACCGCCATAATGTGGCTGCCAAAGCGTTTCAATACATGGCGGGCATGCAAGATGGCGGGTTGATGGCCAGCGTAAAACATTTCCCGGGACATGGAGATACCGATATGGACTCCCATTTTGACCTGCCAACCATTCCGTTTAACCGGGCACGACTGGACAGTCTGGAGCTTTACCCGTTTAATATGCTGGCTAAGAACGGAGCTGGCTCCGTCATGGTTGGCCACTTGCAGGTAAATGCGCTGGATAACCGGCCCAACCGGCCAACCACCCTGAGTCGGCCCGTGGTAACCGATCTAATCCGGAAAGAAATGGGCTATGAAGGGCTTATTTTCACCGATGCCATGGAAATGGAAGGAGTGAAAAAGTTCTATCCGGATGGCAAGGCAGATGTGGAGGCCCTGCTGGCCGGGAATGATATCATTCTTTTACCCGTAGACGTAGAAATAGCATTAAAGGCCGTCAAAGAAGCGTTGGCCAATGGCGTTTTGAAACAGGAACAATTGTGGGAAAGTGTGAAGCGTATCCTGCGCGCCAAATATCGTTTAGGCATCACCACCCCTCAACGCGTAGACCTCAACAACCTGCGTCGCGACCTGAACACGCCGGAAGCTATTGCCTTGAAACACCGTATGGTGGGCAGTGCGCTTACTTTAGTGAACGACGAAAAAAACCTGATTGGTTTTCCCAATCTGGAACATCAAAAGCTGGCTACCCTCATCATTGGCGATACCACACGCACCATTTTCCAAACCTATTGTGGCTATTACGCCCCCATAAAGCACTTCAATGTACCGAAGGAAGTGGTGGATTCCCTGCATAGTCGTATTCTGGACAGTTTGAAACAGTTTGATGTGGTGCTGGTAGGCATGGCCGGATACCGCACTACCCCCAAACCACCCAAGTCTGTCCCCAATCCGGCGCCAGGCGATACGTTGTACGGACTTACCCAAAGCGGACTGGATTTTTTGAACAAACTGAACAAGCAGCAAACCATTGCCCTCACGGTGTTTGGCAATCCGTACAGCTACCGCTGGATGGATGAGCCGCCGCTGTTGTTACAAGCCTTTACGGAAGACCCCATGGCGCAGCAATTAGCCGCTCAAAGCCTTTTTGGTGCGCATGATGTGAATGGTTTTCTGCCAGTTACATCCACAGATTGGGCTTGTTTCGGGCAAGGCATCAAAAAGGTTTTCCTGCAAAAACGAATGGGATATGCTCCGCCGGAAGCGGTTGGTATGAGTACGGATAGTCTGGCCTTGATGGAAGGTATAGTAGCAGAAATGATCAATACCGGAGCCGCTCCGGGCTGCCAGATTCTGGTGGCCCGCAACAACAAAGTGGTTTGGCAAAAAGCATACGGCCATTTCACGTATGAGTTGAATGAACCGGTAACCAACGAAAGCATTTACGACCTGGCATCTGTGACCAAGGTAGCCGCGAGCACCATTTCTGTCATGCGACTGGTAGACAACGGGCAATTGCGGCTGGACAACCGGATGTCGGGCTATGTACATGAACTGAGTGCCACCAACAAAAAAGACCTTACGGTGCGGGAAATTATGGCGCACCATGCCGGATTACAGCCCTGGATACCATTTTACCAGCAAACCCTGACGGCCGACAAGCTGCCTTCCCCCAATTTGTACAGCACCTCCGCCAAACCTGGATTTACCATCCCTGTGGCAAAGGATCTGTACATGGAAAACACCTGGGCAGACAGCGTTTGGCAACAAATTTTCCGCTCTTCCCTTACCGGAAATAAACAATACAAATACTCAGACCTGGGACTTTACCTTACTGCCAGAGCCATTCAGCACCTGACGGGCAAAGGGGTAGACCAATATGCGGCCCTGGAATATTACCGGCCGCTGGGCTTGAGCACTACCACCTTCAATCCCTGGAAAAAAGGCCTGACCCTCCGCTGTGTGCCTACAGAAGAAGACGCCTATTTCCGCAAACAACGTATTCAGGGTTATGTGCACGATATGGGAGCGGCCATGCTGGGCGGCGTGAGCGGACACGCCGGTTTGTTTTCCAATGCCAACGATCTGGCCAAAATTTTCCAGATGCTGCTCAACGGCGGCAATTATGGCGGCCGGCACTATTTGAATCCGGAAACCGTTAAACAGTTTACTACACGTTTCCCCGGAAGCAGTCGCCGCGGCATTGGGTTTGACATGAAAGAAACCGATCCTAAACAAACCGCCAACATGAGCGCACTGGCCGGACCCAACACCTTCGGGCACCTCGGGTTTACCGGCATTTGTGCCTGGGCTGATCCGGATAAAGACTTGATTTTCATTTTTTTATCCAACCGGACCTACCCTACCATGGAGAACAACAAGCTGATGAACGGCGATTTCCGGCCAAGGCTTCAAGGGGTGGCGTATCGGGCGATCGTGAAATAATCCCCTTTCACTTATGGCAAAAGAAACCTCCCCGCAATTGACCATTTTCCAGGAGTTTCATACACTGGATGATGCACAAACCCTTTTGGATTTATTAAAAAAACACAAAATCTACCATAAAGTAGAGGCGCCAAAACCCATCATGGATACGGTAATGGGCGGGAGTCCTGTTACACCCAAGTACTTCGTCAAACTCTATTCGGATGATTTCAAACGGGTGAACTTGCTGTTCGAGTCGGAAACTTTCAAAGCCCTTCAAGAAGGAAAAATCACTACAGAGGGTCACTTTTTGGAAGAATATGATCATGAAGAGCTTAAAGAAGTAGTGAAAAAACCTGATGAGTGGAGTCCCGAATCGGCGGCTATGGCACGGCATTTATTGCATACCCGAGGTTTTGACCTGGATGATTCCACGCTTGACACCCTTCGGGAAGAACGTATAAGCCAGATTGGACAACCAAAAAAAGGATCCTCCGGATGGATTGTTGCCCTTTATATACTGAGTTTCGGTGGCATTACCTTTTTCTTCCTTTCACTGGCGGCTTATATGGCAATAGTTTGTATTGGTTTGGGCATGAGCCAATATTATTGGCGCGATATCACAACCGATCCTTACGGAAAACGTTTTTACACTTTCGACAGTGCCACAAGGCTGCATGGGAAGGTCAATTTTGGGCTAACCATGGCCATGAATATCTTACTTCAGGTATGGTATTTTGTGTGGGGCTCCTAAGGTTGTCGATTGTCATATTTTAGTGTCGGGGTGACTGGTAGTCACCCCGACACTAACACTAAAGCACAAACCTTTCCAGCCTATGACCAAATTCATTGAAAAATTCATTCAGAAAAATCTTTCCATGGAGCTGGGTTGCGCACCAGAAGCGGTGAGCAGGTACCGGATTGCCAAGGCTTTTAGCCTGATATTGATGACGGCAAGGCATACCCTTTCAAATGCCTTTTTAGCCTTTGCCGGAGTAATTCTTGCCGGCTTGGGTCTTAAGAGCTTTTTGTTGCCCAACCAATTTATTGATGGCGGTGTAACGGGCATTTCACTGCTAACTTCAGAGGTTACCGGAATTTCGTTATCCATCCTGATCGTGGTGATCAACATTCCCTTTATTTATATGGCGTATCGCCAAATTGGGAAAAGTTTTGCCATTAAAAGTATGCTTGCCATAGCGGGTTTGGCATTGGCGGTTTATGCATTTCCTTATCCGCTGATTACCACAGACAAGCTACTCATTGCCACGTTTGGCGGTTTTTTTCTGGGGGCGGGCATCGGTTTGGCCATTCGTGGAGGGGCAGTGCTGGACGGTACCGAGGTATTAGCCATCTTTATCAGCCGAAGGTCCAGTTTAACAGTTGGTGATGTGATCCTTTTATTCAATCTGATCATTTTCTCGGTAGCCGCTTATTTACTTGGCATTGAAACAGCCATGTATGCGGTATTGACCTACCTCGCGGCCTCTAAAACGGTAGATTTTATCATAGAAGGGGTGGAAGAATATGTGAGTGTAACCATTATTTCCCCGCATCACGATGAAATTCGTCAGTTTGTAAAAACAGAATTAGGCGTAGGCATCACTGTATTTACCGGCAATCAGGGCTACGGCAAAAGCGGCGAAGTACAACATCAGGAAATCCTGTACACCGTCATTACCCGGCTGGAAATAAGTCGTTTAAAACACGCTATAGAAAAACTTGACCCCCACGCCTTTGTTGTCATGAGCAATGTGCGTAGCATACGCGGCGGAGCCATCCGGAAGCGGGCGGGCGATTTGCATTGAGGACTTTTATTGTTTGCATTTTTCCTGTAAGGTTATTATTTTCGCAACGGATATTTTGCATTATTCACTTAAACCGTATTATATTATATGACCCACCAAAACTCTTTATTACGGACCATCATTGTTTTCTTTTTGGGCATTATACCATTTACAGGTAGTCTGTTTGCTCAGCCAGAAACCTGTTTAACCGGCCCTCCTTCCTTTCAGGAAAAATTGCCAACCAATCACAATCCGGAAGCAGGGTGCTACCCAGTCGTTACAGGGCCATTTTACATTAGAATTCATGCGCACGTCATTCGAGCGGCTCCCAATGGCACAGGAGGTCAGACAGATGTAGCCATCAAGCAGGCTATTGATAAAATGCGAGCTAATTTTGCCCCTCACAATATATTTTTTGTTTGGGACGACTGTAGCATCAATGTTATTATTGACAACGATCTCTATGTGGCTACTGCACCTGATTTAACTAGTTTATTGACGAATTACGGCAATTCAAATGGAATAAACCTTTTCTTTTTTCCTACAGATGAAGGTATGGGAAACATTGCCATCGGACAGGGCCTCATCGCTAACAAGGCTCTGTACATAGGAGGCCAGAGAATCCAATGGGATAACAGTATCATTCCAGCCATTGAGTCTCAAATACTTTCCCATGAAATGGGCCATTGTTTAGGCTTATATCATACATTCGCTCAGAATGATGACAGGTTTCCTGGTAATGATGTTTATTGCTGTCAAGCACCGGGTGGCGAACGCGCAGATGGCTCCAATGGCTGCGAATGTGGTGATTACGTGCAGGATACACCGGCTTTCATAAATAGTTCAGAGAATGGTGTTACTTATCCTACCTGCCATTTCAACACGAATTTATCTGATTGCGCCCCTCAACCTCAACTATACAATCCGGATGAAACCAACTTAATGAATTACACTAATCTGCTTTGTCACAATTCATTTACACTAGGGCAAGGGGAAAGAATGCGGTGGGCTATTAGTGAAAAAGGAATTGATCCTGATGTAAACAACTTGGACGGAATTTTAGCCAATGGTATCTTCTTCCAAAATGTGAATATTTTCAACACGGTAACGTGGGATTTAAATAATATCCCCAGTGGTATCGTCACCATATATCAAGGCTTAACCATTCATCCCGGTGCAAGCCTGCATATTTCCCCTGGTATAACAGTTCAGTTTGCTAAAAATGCAGCGCTACACATCAGGCCGAATGGTCTCCTTGAATTAGACGGAAAACTCACCAGTTTGTGCAGCAGCTATTGGCAGGGAGTTTATGTTTGGGGAGATTGCTCCAAAGGACAACAACCTACCAATGGCGTATTTGCTCAGGGCAGGTTTGTTGGAAAAAGTAATGGATTCATTGAAAATGCCTTGATGGCTATTAGGAATTTTGGACAAGGATCAACCGAGGCAGGAGGACAAATAAAATGCACCGGAACTACCTTTAAAAACAATCATCAAGGGGTAGTTTTTAGGAGATACATGAACCGGACACTATTAAATGCCAATAGCTGTATCCCTCCTGGAGGCATAAAAGATGATGTTTCCTTATTAGATCGCTGTATTTTTGAAACGAATGATGATTATCCTGTCAATTTAATGCCATTTGAATCGTTTGTAGACCTGTATGAAGTTAGAGGCATCAAGATTTTTGGATGTAATTTTACGAACAACAAAACCCAGGTAGATTGTAGCGGTAGTCTGGGCAGTGATTGTTACGGGTATGGCGTAAAATCCTATTTCTCCGGTTTTAGAATGAACAATTCTCTTTCAGGGCCGGGTATTACGAAATTTAAAGGGTTAAGCTTCGGGATCCATGCCGTAAAAGCTTCTCTTTTAAGGGTCATTACCATTAACGGAGTGGAATTTACAGATTGCTATAAAGGGATTTATGCAAGCCAGGCTATCGGTATTGATATTTCCGCCTGCAAGTTTTTTATGGGTAAAATACCCAATCCGGTGGTATACGATCGCCAGTTTGGGACCATCATTAACCAAACATCCACCTATAAATACCGGGGAAACAAATCGTACGGCCCGGCAGTCAATGTGGAAAAAACCATTGGCACCTGTATCAATGACTGCGGCGACCTGAACAATGTAGTGTTTCAGAACCGGTATGAAGACCTAATGATTGGCAACGTAGCCAACCTCGTCAATGCCGGCGGACCCGTTCCCAGAGGCCTGCTTTATGAGTGCAACACCAATGTGGAGGTTTATGGGTTTGACTTCACACAACCTGCATTAGGCGATGTTGTGCGAAATATTCAGGGGATACCAACTGGAGGCGCAGGATCATTTCGCGCCACAGGAAACAAATTTTCCTACAATCCGAATGTACTGGAAAGTGATTTTTCTTACCATGGCGGAGGCAATCTCGATTACCGATACTTGCCGGACAACCCCAATGTGCCAGGGGATGAAGGGCAGGAACCGTTGGATTTTTTTGGGCTAAACAAGACTATATCGCCGCCAAATCTGAACTGCAGCACCTGGTTTGAAGGAGAACCACCTTTGCTTACCGGATACGCCTTACAGGAGGAAAAGAACCGGCATTATCTGAACCGTCCGTTGTATGCTGCTGCCAATGCCAATTATCAGGCGGCCTTGTCTTCCGGCAATTCCACTTTGGCTGCTTATTACCGGGAGCGGGCTACTTATCATCGGGCTGAAATGGATGCAAGCGCAGGGAACGTATTGTATGCGCTCATGCGCGATACGGTTACGGTGTCAAGAGACTCCCTTCGGCAATGGGCGCTGCATCTGGAAACCTTTGGCTCCGATCTGGATGTGGTAATGGATGATCTTATTTCCGGCGAACCGGCCAAAGCCCAGGCGGTGTACAATGCCATTCCTGGCCGTTTTACCCTCTCCGTTCCACAACAGAACGATTTTATGCAGTTTGGGCAGATCATCCCCATTTTATCTACCCAACAAATCGGCGCATTAGATGCACCTGCCCAACAAACACTCCTTGATCTTGCACAGCAGGCCCCGGGCATAGCCGGACAAACCGCCAAATCCCTGCTGCAATTACAAGGATTTCGTTTTCAATCTGCGGAGTGTGGGCTGCCGGAATGTTGTCAGTTTAGTGAACGCGGTGGAGAGCGAAGCCGTAATCAGGAAGGTACAGGCCGTTCCTTTAAGGTATACCCCAACCCAGCCCAAACCTCCGTCACCTTTGAGTGGCCGGATCAAACCGCTCCGGCACAGCTCAGTATCTTTGATGTAACCGGGCGTTTGGTATGGACACAAGAATTCCAGCAAAGGGCTGTATGGGAAGCGGCAAATGCGCCAGGAGGCATATATTTTTATACGGTTTCCATTGAGGGGACTCTTCTCAACACCGGAAAAATCTCCATCATCAAATAACCTTTTATCAACAGCCGCCTGTTCGCTGAAATTATGCAAACGGGCGGCTTTCCCTTTTATGAAAAATTTACCATTCTTCATGCTGCTCATCTGCAGCTCCTGGAGTGTTTGTGGGCAAAATTCCGGGGGAGGGTTTCATTTCGCTTATAATTTAAGCAGCCAGTCCAATTGGGGAACTCGATTCTCCAATGTGCTTTTTAAGGAAGACACACTTTGGGTTTTGGGAAATGCTTATACTACCGAGTCTCTACCGTTTGAATCAGTCGTTCTGGCTAAACTGGATACATTCGGTACCTTGTTGGATACAGCATATTTCAATCTTACTAATGACGATATTATCGTTACCGAAGGGAATGATTTACTCCAGCTCCAAAATGGAAACTTTGCCTCAGTTGGAGCAACTTTCGCGGGCCATCTTGCTGCCTTAACTATATTTAATAGTTTTGGCGAGCCAATCTTCAATAAATTATATGGGATAAATGGAGCATTTACCCTTGATGCAAACAGACTAGTAGAAGTTAAAATTGGAGGCTATTTGTTAGCGGGTTATTACCAAAAACCCGATTACACATTAAAAGGATTTATCAAACGCATTCATCCATCCGGCACTCAAATGTGGAGCAGAACCTATGGGCAAAACGGGCAGGATGATGTGGTGCAAAGTATGCTTCAAATTGATAGCAACACCTTTGTCGTTGGTATTAATCGTCAATCTCCACAAGGAACTCCTTTGGCCTCTTTTTCTTCCAGCAACTGGATTTTTGCAATAGATTCCTTTGGGCTAAAAAAATGGGAATGGATGGGGAATCCTAATGAAGAATTAGCAGTAATTGGGTTACATCAAACCCCTGATAAGGGTTGGATTTACGGATCATATAACTATGAGGTACTTTCAGCGGATGAATGGGGTTTAAATCCAAAGGTTGTGCGCAGAGACAGCAATTTTAATTTAATATGGGAAAAGCAACTCAGTGCTGAAGGTACATATATCAATAGAATCAACGACTTAGTTCCCACTAAAGACGGAAATTGGGTAGCCGCAGGCCTTTGGGCTTATCGCTTTGGTCCTGGGCAGGACGATGTTGTTTTATACAATAATCTATACAAGTTAAACGATCAGGGTGACACCCTTTGGAGCGTGCGTCTGAAAGCTCCGCCGGGGTTTGAAGGAACCGCTTATCCCGGGGGCATGACGGTTTTGCCCAGCGGCAGCGTGGTCTGGGCTTTGCGGTTTGATCGGTTTTCGCCTGGTCCGCCACAATCCTTCGGCTGGCTAATCAAAGTGGATAACGATGGCTGTGTGGATACGCTTTGTCAGCTCAGCAGTTTGGCTCCGGAGCCATCGTCTGTGTCTTTATTGGTATACCCCAACCCCGCTCAAGCCTCCGTCACCTTTGAGTGGCCGGATCAATCCTCCCCGGCACAGCTCAGTATCTTTGATGTAACCGGGCGTTTGGTATGGACGCAAGTATTCTGGCAGAGTGCCATCTGGAACACTGGAGATGCGCCGAGCGGAATGTATTATTTCTCGATCAGCGGAGAAATGCTGCCTGGGAATACAGGAAAAATTTTATTGAGCAAATAAAACCAATAGCCACCTGTGCAACTTACCGTTTGCACAGGTGGCCGTTTATAAACAATGAAACATTTACTTTTATTTGTTTTTATTACTTTTTGTAATGTGGATGCTCCTGGCCAATCGGGAGGCGGGTTTTCAACCCCCTATGCCTATAAGAACATACGTTCCACTACATTTTCGGATGTTACTGCAAGCGGAGATACGCTAATAGCATATGGTATTTCTTATACTTCCGACTCTTCTCCTTACACGGGCGTAGTGTTAGCCTTATTTGATACCCTTGGTCAATATATTGGTAACTATACCCATCAGCCTCTTTTTACTGAATTAATGCTTCAGTCGTATGATAATGATTTAATTCAACTAAAAAATGGCAATTTTGTATGCACAGGAATATTGTTTTCAACACAAAGAGCATTTTTATCAACCTTTGACCGGTATGGAAACTTTCTGAACTCAAAGCCTTATGGCATCAATGGGATTTTTACCATATTCCCACAAAGGTTATTAGAAATGCCCGATGGCAGTGTGCTAATGGGAGGATTTTACCAAAAATCCGATTACACATTAAAAGGATTTATCAAACGCATTCATCCATCCGGCACTCAAATGTGGAGCAGAACCTATGGGCAGAACGGGCAGAATACTTTACAAAGTACTATCCTTAGTTTGATTCAAGTAGATAGCAACACCTTTGTATTGGGAAGTAATCAATATTCTCCACAGGGCACTCCCTTGTCTGATTTTTCCGCTAAAAGCTGGATTTTTGCTATTGATTCTATGGGCTTGATTAAATGGGAGTGGATGAGTGTAGATAAAGCGGAGGTGGGCGTAATGGGTCTCCAAAAAACGGAAGACAATGGCTATATCTATTTAACTGGCACCTTAGAAATAATTTCAGAAGAAGAATCTGGAACTTACTTTAAAGTTGTCCGCAGAGACAGTGCTTTAAACTTAGTTTGGGAGCGTACCATCAGTGATTTAGGTCCTACCATTAATCGGTTTGGTGATCTGGTACCCACTCCAGACGGCAACTGGGTAGCAAGCGGCACATGGGTATATCGCACCGGCCCCGGTCAAGACGATGTTATCTTTTACAACAGCCTGTACAAGTTAAACGATCAGGGTGACACCCTTTGGAGCGTGCGTCTGAAAGCTCCGCCGGGGTTTGAAGGAACCGCTTATCCCGGGGGCATGACGGTTTTGCCCAGCGGCAGCGTGGTCTGGGCTTTGCGGTTTGATCGGTTTTCGCCTGGTCCGCCACAATCCTTTGGCTGGCTAATCAAAGTGGATAACGATGGCTGTGTGGATACGCTTTGTCAGCTCAGCAGTTTGGCTCCGGAGCCATCGTCTGTGTCGTTATTGGTATACCCCAACCCAGCTCAAACCTCCGTCACCTTTGAATGGCCGGATCAATCCTCCCCGGCACAACTCAGTGTCTTTGATGTAACCGGGCGTTTGGTATGGACGCAAGTATTCTGGCAGAGTGCCATCTGGAACACAGGAGATGCGCCGAGCGGAGTGTATTATTTCTCGATCAGTGGAGAAATGCTTCCAGGGAGTACAGGAAAAATTTTATTGAGCAAATAAAACCAATAGCCACCTGTGCAACTTACCGTTTGCACAGGTGGCCGTTTATAAACAATGAAACATTTACTTTTATTTGTTTTTATTACTTTTTGTCATGTGGATGCTCCTGGCCAATCGGGAGGCGGGTTTTCAACCCCCTATGCCTATAAGGACATACGTTCCACTACATTTTCGGATGTTACTGCAAGCGGAGATACGCTAATAGCATATGGTATTTCTTATACTTCCGACTCTTCTCCTTACACGGGCGTAGTGTTAGCCTTATTTGATACCCTTGGTCAATATATTGGTAACTATACCCATCAGCCTCTTTTTACTGAATTAATGCTTCAGTCGTATGATAATGATTTAATTCAACTAAAAAATGGCAATTTTGTATGCACAGGAATATTGTTTTCAACACAAAGAGCATTTTTATCAACCTTTGACCGGTATGGAAACTTTCTGAACTCAAAGCCTTATGGCATCAATGGGATTTTTACCATATTCCCACAAAGGTTATTAGAAATGCCCGATGGCAGTGTGCTAATGGGAGGATTTTACCAAAAATCCGATTACACATTAAAAGGATTTATCAAACGCATTCATCCATCCGGCACTCAAATGTGGAGCAGAACCTATGGGCAAAACGGGCAGGATGATGTGGTGCAAAGCTTATTGCAAATCGATAGTAATACTTTTGTAATAGGAGCAAATCGTCATTCTCCTCAAGGGACTCCTTTATCATCTGCCATAACTAAGAATTGGATTTTTGCAATAGATTCCTTTGGGCTAAAAAAATGGGAATGGATGGGGAATCCTAACGAAGAAACAGGGGTCATTGGGCTTCATCAAACCCCTGACAAGGGTTGGATTTACGGATCATACAACTTTGAAGTACTCTCACCGGAAGAATGGGGGGCGAACCCAAAGGTTGTGCGCAGAGATAGCAATTTCAATTTAATATGGGAAAAGCAACTCAGCGCTGAAGGCACATATATTAACAAAATAAGTGATCTTGTATCTACCCCCGATGGCAACTGGATAGCCTCCGGTACCTGGGCATACCGAATTGGCCCAGGGCAGGACGATGTCATTATTTATAATAGCCTGTACAAGTTAAACGATCAGGGTGACACCCTTTGGAGCGTGCGTCTGAAAGCTCCGCCGGGGTTTGAAGGAACCGCTTATCCCGGGGGCATGACGGTTTTGCCCAGCGGCAGCGTGGTCTGGG
>JBIKUE010000066.1:0-27697 GCA_044347755.1 Saprospiraceae bacterium | reverse complement strand
TAGTTGCCCTGCCCTTCAGGGCATTCTAGTTGCCCTGCCTTTCAGGGTATTCTAGTTGCCCTGCCCTTCAGGGCATTCTAGTTGCCCTGCCCTTCAGGGTATTCTAGTTGCCCTGCCCTTCAGGGCAGGGAGATATAGAATATTCCCAAATCACAAATCATATCCCCCCAAAAAATCACAAATCCCCATAGATTCGCCTCGTAAAATAACTGGAATAAATGAGCACTGAACGCACCGAATTCGCCGAACAAATAGCCCGGCATATGGAAATGAACACGCCGCGTATAGCAAAATGCCTGGCAGAGCTTACCGAAGAAGAGTTGTGGCAGCGCCCCAATGCGGCCTCCAACAGTGTGGGCAACCTGATGCTGCACCTCTGTGGCAACATCACCCAATACGTGCTTTCTTCGCTGGCCGGCCAACCTGACCGCCGTGAGCGCGATGCGGAATTTGCTGCCGAAGGAGGTTTAAACAAGGCTGAACTACTGCAAAAACTGCAGGAAACCGTAGACCAGGCCACGCAGGTGATTCGTCAAGCCAACAGAGAAGAAATGCTTCGCGAACGCACCGTGCAGGGATTTCAAATGAGCGGCATCGCCATTGCCGTACATGTGTGCGAGCATTATTCTTACCATACCGGACAAATCGCTTTTTGGGTAAAACTGCTCAAAAGCAAAGACCTTGGCTTTTATGCCGGCATAAACCTGAATGCCAAAAATGCGTAATACCTCCCTTCTCCTTGCTGCCGCCTTGCTGCTGGTATCGTGCAATGCTCCGGCCGACCAACTGCAACGAGCGCAACACGAGTTTTGGGAAAATTTTGCCCGAAAAGATTTCTTCGAAGTGCGCCTGAAAAAGGAGACACTGCACTGGCCACTGCCGCCCCAAAGCGGGGATGCGGCATCCAGACTGACCAAGGCCCGCGAACTGGAAGAAACGCTCGCTGCCATCGATTCCATGCAGTTAAAACCGGAACAACAAAAACAACGCAAACAACTCCTTGCGGCAGTTCATGATTGTGTAACCCGACAGGGAGGCACGCTGTTTGATCCTTCCCGTTGCGATGTGCTGGAAGATTTACAACGTTTGGAAAAACACCCGGAATGGCCTGTTATCCTGCAAAAAGTGCCGGAATATTATCAGGAAATTGAAAAACGCTGGCAAACGCCGGATGCAGCCCTGGTGGAGCCAGCTGTTTCACGCGCGCAAAACACCCTGGATTACTTGCGAACAAAAAGTCCCGATACAGCTGTTGAAATCGCTACTTGTGCCATCAAAGATTTCATCGGTCTGTGTTGGAGCGGGTGGTTGTGATGATTTACCACTTACAAAGGGCTAAAAGGGAGGGTTTAATACAAAGGTGTTTTTACCACTAAGACACGAAAGGCACTAAGCTGTTACATCCTTAGTGCCTTTCGTGTCTTAGTGGTAAAAATTTTATTATTTTGAATTCCTATACAGACTTCGCTTGGTTCTTATCGGCAATGATGTCTTTGAGTTCTTTCAGGAAGGCGTATTGTGCAGGGAGCACACGTTTGAAGGCCTCTTTTACGGCCACATAGGTTCCTTTTTCAAAATCGTCGGCCAGGTGCTTGAGGTGCAGTTTGGCTTTTTCTTTGGCTACGCGGTAGTCTTCGTACACGAGTGCGCGCAGGGAAGGGATTTCGTGCCAATCGGCTTCAATCGCAATGGCTTTGCGGGTTTCGCCATTGGCATCCGCCACAGGATCCAGTTCAATACATGGAGTAGTAAGTCGGCCCTGAGCGCCCGGATCTGCAAAAGGTGCAGATAGACCGCTGGTTTCACCCTGATCTACCAGGAACACCTCCAGGCCGCTTTCGCGTACCCGGTAAATAATTACATCTACTTGTTCGTTTGATTGCACAACCGTTCTGTTTAATTTCTACAACAATATCGTTCCACAAAAGTTGCAAATACCTTTCACAAAGGACGTAATTTTTTTCTGTGATTTCATGCGAGTGTCTCAATAGTCTGTTTTTTCACCGCAGAGACGCGGAGGCGCAGAGATAATGCCCTCCGCGGTGAAAAAACCGCCCTCCGCGTCTCTGCGGTGAAAAATAGACCCCTCTCCCCTCCAAAAACCGCCTAAAATTGAAAAGCCGCCAGAACGCTTGCGCGACTGACGGCTAATAAACCCCAAAAAACCAAATGAAAACTGATGCAAAGGCCGGGATTTTTTTTGAAACTGTCAAGAGTTTTAACAAAAAAATTTCTCAAACGGCACCTTTTTTTTTCAACAGGCTGTGGAGAGCCTTCGCGTCAGGGATCAAATAGTCCGCCCCGGCGGCCTGGAGTTTATCGCCGTGTCCGTCGTGTATATGGGTGGCTGCAAGGAATCCAACTACTTGAATACCAGCACTTTTAGCTGCTAAAACGCCTGTAACACTGTCTTCCACTACCAGTGTTTCTGAGGGCTTTAAACGCAGGGTTTCCAGGGCATGCAGGTACACCTCCGGGGAGGGCTTGGGTTTGCCCACCTGCTCGGCTGAAAAGATGTGTCCGTCTACCGCACTGCGCAATCGCACTCTTCTTAAACAGGTATCCACATGCCTTACACTGCCGTTGGATACCATGCTTTTGGGTATTTTCAGGCTTCGGAACAGGGAAGTCATGCCCGGGATAGCCCGCAATGAGCGGTGAAACTCGCGGTCATGTTCTTCATGCACTACCTGAATAAAGTTTTCCGGCGGCATAAACCCTTCCTCTTCGCGCAGGGCAATCAGAATGTCGCGGGTTCGCAAACCCGGAAAACGCATATTATAGTCTGGTTCCGAAATATGAAAACCGTGATGTTTCAAATGCCGGAGCATAATCCGCGAAGCAATGATCTCGGAATCTACAATGGTGCCGTCGTTGTCGAAAAGCAAGTGTTTGAGGGACATTTATGGGGTTTATGAGGGTTTATGGGGTTTATGAGGGGAAAAACAAAAAACCGCAACAGAGTTGAGCGTCTCTTGCGGTTCTATGAATACAACAATGAGTGGCGTATTAACGTCCGAAGTCCAATACGGAGCTACGGTTGTAGAGCATGAGGATCACAGCAGTGAGGAAAAACAAGCCCATTAGGATGTAGAGAATGCAGTATCCCTTGCCACGCGAGTTTTTAATTTCGTCCATATTGTCCTGCAAATTTTTGTGGTACTGAAAGATGGGGCAAAAGTAGAAAAGCCCCGTACAGATTCAGCCAAACAAACGTTTTTTTTCATCATTTCAGAATCTTTTTAAAGAAGCAATGTCTGGAAAAAGGCATTTTTTGATAAAAAAGGTATTTTTTTGCAACTCTAATCCCTTGATTTCCAAAAAGTTTAGAAATTTGTCTGAAAGTATCCTTCTATTTTTCATCCTTTTTCCTCCTTTGGGAATTAACCGCCATGGATTTCATTGACAATGATCCGATCTTTTTCTGGCTGATATGGGGCGTTGTCGCCATGGCCGGGGTGGTCTTTGGCTGGTCCCTCCGTGGAGGCACTTATGAAAAGGATGTCAGGGCCGCACTGGGCCGTATGGAACAGGAAAAAAACACTCTGGCCCGCCTGTACACGCACATCAAACACCAACACGATCTCCGGGAAGCTGATTTTCGCCGTGCCTCGTTAGAGGTGGAAAAACTGCGCTCCATGGTGCATATGCTGGAAGATGAACGCGCCTTGCTGCTTCCGGATGCGCCACAAAATGCAGCCCGTATAGCCGATGCCGAAAATGCTGCTGCCCAATATGCGCAAAAAGTAACCGCGCTGGAAGTGCTCACCAACAGCCTCCGCGCACAGAATGGGGCCCTTTCTGCCCAACTGGCCTATATCAAAAAAGAAATGGGCGATTGGAATACCTTGTATCAGGGCTTCAAACAAACCCAGGAACGACTGGCAGAATTTGAACAAAAAGCGATCGCACTGGAACAGGAACGCAATGCCTTGCACACCCAACTGGCCCAGGCCCGCGCGGAAATGGAACTACTCCAAACAGAACTCCTGCAACGAGCCGAATCGCCGGCTGCCAAAGGAAAAGGTTCCCGAAAAGGCGGCGTAGCCGCACCACAGGTAGACGACCTGAACACGATCAAAGGCATGGGACCTTTTGTGGAACGTCTCCAAAGCATGGGGATCTCCACCTTTTCCCAGATAAGTCGTTGGGACGACGATACGATTATTGCTGTGGCTAAATCCCTTGATATCAGCCCGGGCAAAATATACCGCGACGACTGGGTAGGTCAGGCGCTTCGACTTTCCAGTGAAAGAAGATGAGATGGTTTTTACCGCAGAGGTGGAGAGACGCGGAGGGCATTATCTCTGCGTCTCTCCGCCTCTGCGGTAAAAAACGCTCCGCCTCTGCGGTAAAAAAACGCTGACCAGCCTTTTTGCTTACCAATTTCTCCAGAATTTTCCCCATTTCCAAACCATCGACCATTCTTTGGCAATCCGAAAATAGGGTTTTTGCTGTGCACCAAAATCGCGGCGCCCTTGTTCCACGCCACGGATCATGCTGCCTTCAAAATCGAACAGGGGAAGCTTCAGCTCATTTTTGGTGTATAAAATGGCCTTCCATTTCAAGAGTACAGCCGCGCCGGATTGCCGCAAGGCAGGGTCGTCGCCACTCATCAGGTAATAGGCACTTTGGTTATCCCATACCAACATAGAAGCCGAATGAACTGCTCCAGAGGCATCGGTGGCAAAAAATAACTGCACGCTTTGATGGGCTTCTAAAGCGCTATACAGCTTTTCTAAAAATGCCAGGGAAATCGGCGAATCCAGCCCTTGTCGGCTGAAACTCAGACTCACCAGTCGGTGCAACTCGGATATGGGCAGCTTGTGTTGAACCTGAAGGGTTTGCTCTGTTGCGCGGATTTTCTGCCGGTAATTTTTGCTGATTTGCTGAAACAAATCTTCCTCCGACTTCTCCAACGGAATAACGTAAGAATACAGGGTGGTTTGCCGGAAGCCATGCCAGTAGAACGGAATCCAGTTGTGCACAATGTAATGGAAGTTTTGCTCAAAAGCGGCCAGCCCGGCCGGCAATTCCTGTATGAGCGCTTCGTATAACTTTACCTCCCAATCTGGTTGCCGGAATTCAGCGGCAAGAAAAGGGCCCATTTGTTTGCAAAAAGGTGGCATGGTCACGTATTGCCAGCCCATTTTTTGCTTTAAAAAATAAGGCAAAACGGCTACTGCCCGACCATTTTTTTGCACCACAGCAGCATCCCAAATCCCGTTGACGCACACTACATCCAGGTACCACGGCTGCAAAAACAGCGGCAGATCGGGGGTTTGTGCGGCAAATTGCCGGTAAAGATCCTGATGCCTGGGCGTCATGATGGCTTGATAAGTTCAACAAGGTAAAAACGCTCACCCCATTTTTGTTTTTTCAGAACGATGTTCCAGCTCCATCCGTTTCCTGAGGCTATTTTTTCTATCTCCTGCAAAGCACAATCTTCTGAAAGAATCATCCATACCCGCGATTGCGCGTGCAGGAAAGCAGGAAGATCGCGGAACAGGCGTTCAAAATATTCCAGATGCGCTCCCGCAAAGAAAGCATGTTCGCGCAAGTTGGCGGGCTTTTTGGGGTAATAAGGCGGGTTCACCAGCACCCGGTTAAACTGTTGCGGGGGCAACTTGTCGAGCAAATCACTCTCTATGGTTTGCAGCTCCAACGCATTTTGAGCCGCATTACGGCGGGTTGTTTCCAACGCCAAAGGATTGAGGTCTATGGCAGTAACCCGGGCTTGTTGTTGGGCGGCAAACAGGGCTAAAGCGCCACTACCGGTGCCCAAATCCAGGATTTTTTGACCTTTTAGCTCCTGTGTTTGCAAAAAATCCAGCAGGATGGGGGTACTGAAAAATACGCCCGGGTGGAATACGCCCGGTGGTACCTGCAACTGCAAACTTCCATACCGGTAAGGCCGTTCGCGCCGGATGTACCACAGCGCCCAACGGCGGTAAAAAGGTAGCCAAAAAATGCGGTATAGACGTCTCATGTGTTTCATGCTCTAAAATCCGGTATTGATACGTACATACAACCCGCCTTCTCCAAGATCATTCCAGGTCCATTCACAACGGATTGACTTATCGTAATACAACACAAAGTCGAGCCCGGGCCCGTAGCCAAACAGCCATCGGTTGCTGAGTGGATTGGTAGCGGCATAATAAGGATCATTGGCGTAGCCAACATCACTGTTCACCGCAAAATACAATCGCATGGGCAATTTTCGGTAAGCTTTCACCGGCATGGCTTTTCCAAGGTTGAAATTTCCGTCGAAAAGCAGGATATGCCAGGAACTGCGCAACAGGGCAAAATCAAGCCCGTCTACCACATAATAATCGTATCCGCGTACCAGGTTACTTCCATAACCAAGGGCCTGATTGTTGCTTTGAGGCGGTTTTTTCCGGGGTAAACTGGTGCGCACTTTTCCTACCAGTTCCAGGCTCAGCCGTTTGTTTAGCAGGAAATATTGATCCCATTCAGCAAATGCCCGGAAAATCTGGAGGTCATCAGAGGGCAGTAAGCCATTCTTACGCAACTCCACGATACCACGCCAGCCTTTGAGCGGATAGGGCCGGAAATCGCGGTAATCCATGGTCAGGGAATATACCGCGCTGAAGTGTCGCTGGCGGTTTTTACCGCCCAGGTAATAGTCGGGATTCAGGACTTTGGCAATGGTGTCAGACACCCAGTTATCCCGGTATTCCAGCGTGAACGTTTGACTTTTGAACAGTTTGGGACGAGAGATAAAGGTAAGGCCTGCAAATAACTGTTCGGTTTGCCAGGATTCGCGTACACGCAGGAAATCGAGTTTGTTGCGATTGGTTTTGTAAGAAAGTTCGTGTGCGCGGCTGTAAGCCAGGCTGCCTTCCAGGCCCAGGGTGCGGCGACGATTGAGACCCTGGCTGCGGTACGACAGTTCATAGCGGTTAGTAAAACCGAATTGTGCCTTTACTTTCAGTACATCGGCCCGCCCTGTGAGGTTGAGCTGACTCCAATCGAGTCCATAATTGAGGCGTTTCAGGGAACGGTCGAATTCATTCCACCAAACGTTGAAGTTGCGGTCTGAGAGCGCCAGAATAGGTACCGGATATACAAACCAGGCTTCCGTGACCTTCACTTGCAGGATAACCTTTCCTTTTCCGGTCCATTCCTGCACACTGATGGTTGCTTCTGTAAAAATGCCCAGGTTGAGTAAAAGAAGCCGGTTTCGTTCCAAAACATCGGAAAGCGCGGGCGCCGGAATGGAATCTCCCTCCCGAATTTTCAGCTCCCGCAGAATAGTGGCTGGGCGCGTTTTTCGGGTTCCTTCCAGAACAATTTTTTCTACCTGAACCCATTCCAAAGTGCTGTCTGCCTGTGCCTGTATGGTAGCAGGTGTTAGCCAGCCCAATAAACAAACCAGCACAACAGAGGCAAAATGAGCAGTGTTTAAGGTAAAGATTGGGATTGCAGGCATGGGATTAGGGTGTGTCTGGAAGATACTGCCGGAGGTGAAAATAGCAGATTTTGGGTTCTGGACAATGGTGCTTTTTGGGGTAATATCGGGTTATATTGCCCGAAAAAGACAGGCAGGCCAGGTTCCAAAAGATGCATTTTCAACCCGGTAAGTATTTTTCAGACACACCCTATAAATGATGATTTCTATGTTTGGCTGGTTGCCCTAACCATCAAGCCCGAATACACTTTTCCAGCGGGGAGCAGTTGTCTATCAGGATATTGCCTTTGTATTTAAACAACACTCCGGGAGCGTAATACACCTCAAAGGTTAACAAAGTGACATTGGATGTAGGACTGAGTTCAAATTTATATGGCCGCCAATCCGTGTGATCAACGAGCGGTGAAGAGGCCAGGAGCTGTGCAGGCGCCCCTTTCTCTGTACCGCCCCAAATGCGCAGACGGGTTGGCTTGTTGTAGCCAACATATTTGGGCGAATGCGCCAGATAAAGGGTGAAGGCATAACAATTACCTCCAACCAGTGGCTCGGCCAAAGCCTGACTGATGTCTTCGCGGGTGCCATCTTCCCGAACGATCAAGCCCACGCAGGTTTTGCCTTCCTGTGGTGGGAATTGAATCTCCCAGGCGCCCGGCATGATATCCGGAGTACTTCCTTTATAGCCGGAATACCAGCCTTTTGGCGATTTCCCGGAGCCGGGACTATCTTCAAACGAAGGGTTCCGGAAGTGGATCTTGTTGGCCGGCTGAACAAAAGGAATAAGTAGTAAAAGGTATTTTAGCATAAGCTTGGATTTGGGTTGGAGTTTTTACCGCAAAGTACGCTAAGTGCGCGAAGAACGATAGCAACTTATACGTCAAGAGCGCAAAGTGCTTCTGATGGCTAAAAAAACACTTTGCGCTCTTGGCGTACTTCGTGGTGAAGCTTTCTTACCAGAAAACAATGTACAGCGCCGCCAGCACACCCAAAATCAGCAGGGCGCCAATGGCAAAGGGCTGCGAAGTGCGGAACGAAGAAGGATCCACTTCCATTGCCTTCGGGTTGTTTTTACTTTTTGGATCCATCAGGCTGATCACCACCATCATCTCTACCAGTGTCAGGAACACATAACCCATCTGATCCAGGAATGGCACCTCAGGCATCCATTTTTTGAAGCCCAGACCCATTGGGATGGTTGCCAGTGCTGCCACCAAAGCTGCATTGGCAGTGGCGCGTTTCCAGAAGAAGCCCAACAGGAAAATAGCTACTACCCCCGGAGAAATCAGGCCGGTAAATTCCTGTATGAATTGGAATCCCTGCTCCAGTTTCTGAAGTTGTGGCGCTACAACCACGGCAATGGCCATAGAGATCAGGATCACCCAGCGACCCACCTGCACCTGACCGGCCTCGCTGGCATCTTTTTTCATGTACTTATTGTACAAATCCAGCGTAAAAATGGTGGCAATGGAGTTGGCTTTGCCTGCCAGGGAAGCTACAATGGCGGCAGTAAGCGCGGCAAACGACAACCCTTTAAGTCCCGGGCCCAACAAATTGAGCAATACCGGATAAGCTTTATCCGGCTTCACCTCTCCGGCGGCATTCACCATTTCAGCCTGGAACATGCCCTTTTGGTAAAGAACGAAAGCAGCAATACCCGGCAATACCACAATAATCGGCATGAGCAGTTTCAGGAATGCTGCAAATAGCAAGCCGCTGCGGGCGGTTTCCAGGTTAGCGCCCAAGGCGCGCTGGGTGATATACTGGTTACAGCCCCAGTAGTTGAGGTTGGCAATCCACATAGCCCCGAACAGTACGGTCAGACCCGGCAGGTCTTTGTAATACTTGTTCGACTCATCAAAAATCATGTGAAAATGGGTTGGCGCCTGCTCTTTGATGAGGCCCAAACCCGCCATGGCCCCCTGTGTGCCAAATTGCTGGGCCACCAGATCCAAGGCCAGATAGGTGGTGAACAACCCACCCAGCACCAGAATAGCTACCTGGATCACATCGGTATACCCAATTACTTTCATGCCCCCCAGGGTAATGAAAATGGCAAAAACAGCCAGGAATATGGCGCAAGCAGTAAAGCTAAACCCGGAAATGGTACTTACGGCAATGGCGCCAAGGTATAAAATGGAGGTCAGATTGACAAAAACATATACCAGCAGCCAAAACACAGCCATCATGGTAGCTACCAAGGGGCTATACCGTTTTTCCAAAAACTGCGGCATCGTGAAAATCCGGTTTTTGATATAACCGGGCATAAAAAATACCGCAACCACAATCAGGGTGGCAGCGGCCATCCATTCATAGGAGGCAATGGCCAGGCCCATGGCAAAGCCGGAACCACTCATGCCGATAAATTGCTCCGCGCTGATATTGGAGGCAATGAGCGATGCGCCAATGGCCCACCAGGTCAGGGCGCCTTCCGCAAGAAAAAAATCGGTGGCGGTATTTTCGCCCGATTTTTTCTTCATGTAAATCCAATAACCGTATCCCGTTACTATGATGAAGTAAAGGAGAAAAACAGCATAATCCAAAGATTGTAAAGCAGAACCCATAAGTGTCCGTTTGAAAAATGAATGTAGAAAGGGTGTGGCAAAAAAATATTGGGTCTGGTTAAGGCAGCCCAAATGTAGTACGCCAGTCCACATTTCCACATTTTTATGAAAAACAAAAAATCATCTGCTCAGATACTTGCATGGTTTCAGAAAAAAACCGTTTCTTTGCACCCGCCTTCCTTAAAGGGTTTCCTGGCCGAGTGGTTAGGCACAGGTCTGCAAAACCTGCTACAGCGGTTCGAATCCGCTGGAAACCTCTGAAGCAACATGAGTCATCCCGTTTTGGGGTGGCTCATGTTTGTTTTACACCATAAGTTGGTTGAACCATAGAGGCAGAGGGCACAAAGGTTTTTTTACCACTAAGACACGAAAGGCACTAAGGCTGCAACAGCTTAGTGCCTTTCGTGTCTTAGTGGTAAAAAAACTACTTAGTTCCCTCCATGTATGGTTCCATCTTATTGGTACTTTGGGTCTATCTCATGTTTTCTTTGTGAACCTCACCCTCGGGTCAGCCCAGGCATACAGCAAATCTGCTATCAAATTTCCAAGGATGGTAAGTAAAGCCGCCACCATGATGATGACGGAAAGCAGGGGCAAATCGCTGTTCAGGTAAGCTTCAAAAGTTTTGCTGCCCATGCCCGGAAATCCGAAAAGAGCCTCCACAACCAGGGATCCGGTGAATAATGCAGGCAACACACTTGCAAAGACAGTGATGATCGGGAAAAGGGCATTCCGGAAAGCGTGTTTCCAGTGAACCTCTTCTTCACCTACACCTTTGGCTCTTGCCGTGCGAATAAAATCCTTATCCAGTGTATCCAACATTCCTGCGCGCATTTGAATGGCCAGGATACCCATCATGTGCAATACCAGGATCAGGATGGGTAGCACACATTTGGAAGCATTGGCGCCCCACCAGTCTCCAAAGCTGGTTTTGCCTGGTATCCAGGCATCCTGAATGTCGAAATACAGAGACGGCATGGTGTTGCGCCCCCATTCTGTGCTCATGATCAGCAGAATAAGCAAAGCACCCAACCAGAATACAGGCATGGAGTACACAAAAAACAACAATCGTTTGCCCCACCGATCCAGCCAGCCTCCTCTTCTGCGCGCCATCTCTACGCCCAAAGGAATGGCAATCAAATAGGTCAATAAAATGGCCAGGCCATTAATGGTGAGCGTAGCCAGCATGGCGGCTTGCACATCCTGCCATACCGACATTTTTTTTCGGGTGAGTCCCAAATCGCCGGTAATAAAACCGCTGATCCAATGATGGTACTGGTTGTTCAAGCCATTCCAGTACAGCGCAGGAGTGGATAATTTCGCGGGCGTTTGTTCGGTGTGCAATTGTTTTACCGCAGTTTCCAGTTGTTTCAGTGCTGCCGCTAATCCGTTTGGCAGGCGCAGTGTATCGTTCGCCGTAGTAGTAAAATCTCTGTTGACCCTGACAACTGCAGTGTCCAGTTCCGGAAATGTGGTGGTTCTCGTAAGCGTTGCCAGCTCCACCCGGATAGTCGGATCTTTAAACCATTCCGCGGGCAAAGTTTCTACCTGACGCGCCATTTCTATAACAGCCTGATCCAGAGCGGATACTGCCTGCCAATTACCGGTTTGTCCAATCCATTTTTTTAAACGATTACGCCGTTCCGGCGGATAAATCCGCCAAAGGGTATCCGGATACGCCGCCGAGGTAAAGGTGACATAAAAGGAGGGAGCATCCAAACCAAGTTTTGCAGCATTCGCCCGGTAGCTTGCCGCAATTTTGGACTCATCCATGGTTTGGTTCCATTGCTCACCAAATATATTCATCACGGGATCGCCCGGAGTGCATTTCCCCAGTCCAAAGGCCAGAAAGGAAATGATCAGCAGGGTAGGCAAAGCCAGCAGCGTACGACGAATAAAGTACTGGAGCATGGGCGGAGTGTTGCCGGAAAATCGTTCCGGTGTACAAGGTAGTGGTTATCCGGTATGCGACACCAGGTTAATGCCGGTCATTTCCGATGGTTTAGCAACACCCATGAGTGCCAGTAGCGTTGGCGCCACATCGGCCAGCCTGCCATGCGCCACTTGTTCATCTCCTTTTAATCCGTTTGCTACCAACAGGCAGGGTACCGGATTTTTGGTGTGTGCAGTATTGGGTGTGCCGTCTTCGTTGATCAGGTAATCGGAATTGCCATGGTCTGCAATGAGCAGACAGGCATAGTCTTTTTCCAGAGCCAACGGAATAATCCGGCTCAGGCAGCCATCCACTGTTTCTGCGGCCTTCATGGCTGCACTGAAAACACCGGTATGCCCCACCATATCCGTGTTGGCAAAATTCAAGCAGATAAATTCCGGCGTATTCGCGGCTATATCCGCCATGATTGCTTCTGTAATGCCTTCAGCGCTCATTTCGGGCTGAAGATCGTAGGTGGCCACCTTGGGCGAGGGGATCATAAGGCGGCGCTCTCCCTGGAAAGGCTCTTCGCGGCCGCCCGAGAAAAAGAAGGTCACGTGCGGGTACTTTTCCGTTTCGGCAATGCGCACCTGTGTTTTGCCGGCGCGTTCCAACACCTCTCCCATGGTCATGCCCACATCGTCTTTTTCAAACATTACCTGCACATCCCGATAGGTATCATCATAGCGGGTCATTGTGACATAATGCAGTGGAAGGGTATACATACCATGTTCTGGCATATCCTGCTGGGTAAGTACCTGGGTGATTTCCCGGCACCGGTCGGTACGGAAATTAAAACATACCACTACATCGCCTGGTTGGATGCGTCCGTTGCTATCCTGGCTTACCATGGGTTTGAGAAACTCATCCGTAACGCCCTCCGCATAACTTTTTCGGATGGCGGCAGGGAAATCGACTACGGTTTCGCCCTGATCGTGCACCAGCAGGTCGTAGGCTAATTTAACACGTTCCCAACGTTTGTCGCGGTCCATGGCGTAGTAGCGTCCTATCACAGATGCCAGTTTTACCGGTTGATTTTTAATGTGTTGCAATAGTTCTTCTATAAAACCTGCGCCGCTTTTGGGGTCGCAGTCGCGCCCGTCTGTGAATGCGTGTACGCGTACGTTTTGGCAGCCCCTTTCTGTTGCGATATCGCACAATGCTTTCAGGTGGTCAATGTGGGAGTGAACGCCGCCATCGCTCACCAGGCCCATGAAATGGACGGTTTTTTCCTGGGCAATGGCATAATCCAAAGCTTTCAGGAGGGTAGGGTTTTGGTGTAACTCCCGTTCCCGAACGGCTTTGTTGATGCGCGCCAGTTCCTGCCACACAATACGTCCGGCGCCGATATTCATGTGGCCCACCTCAGAATTACCCATTTGGCCATCCGGCAAGCCCACATCTTCTCCGTGGGTTACCAGCGTATTGTGCGGGTATTTGGCCCAAAGGCTGTCGAAAAATGGTGTATTAGCCTGGAAAATGGCATCGGCTTCGGGTTTTTGACCCAGTCCCCAGCCATCGAGTATGAGTAGGAATGCTTTTTTGTTCATTGGTGAAGTGTTAGGTTGGTTTGGGGTTAAGGGGCTTTGGGTATATCAGTTCAACGTGGTTTGTTATCTTGAGCGTAGCGAAAGCTCTGAGAAGGAGGCGTCAGGCCGGTTTCGTACTGGTTTCACACAGATTTTTTTCACAGATTTCACACAGATTTGGTTGTTATGTAGTGGATGTTTGGTTAGCAGTTTAGCCAGATCTTTCGCTACGCTGAAGATGACAAACCACGTTGCTAAAATAACTCAAATGACGCACAAAATGACCCAAATGACCCCTAAATGACCCCTAATGATCACTCCCTGTTTTTTGAATCTATCAGAATGGTTACGGGGCCGTCGTTCAGCAAGGATACCTTCATATCTGCACCGAATTCGCCGGTAAGTACGGTGAGTCCGGATTCCTGGCGAAGGGTTTCCACAAACTGTTCGTACAAAGGAATGGCAAAATCCGGTTTTGCGGAGCGAATAAAAGAAGGGCGGTTGCCTTTTTTAGTGCTGCCAAACAAAGTAAACTGGCTTACTACGATCATCGCCCCCTGAATGTCCTGCACCGAAAGGTTCATGAGACCTGCATCATCTGAAAAGATGCGCAGGGCGGCAATTTTTTTGCAGAGCCACTGGATGTCTTCCTCGCCGTCTTCGTGTTCAATCCCCAGCAAGATCAGGAGTCCCCAGCCGATCCGGGATTTTTCTATCCCGTCAATGGTAACGGAGGCTTGAGACACTCTTTGAATAACGGTGCGCATGAATGAATGATTTTCTGCCGCGAAAATACCAAGTATTCAGACCTTTGGGCTTCCGCATGCAAGGAGACTTCATAAAAACAGCAAAACGTTCAGATATCCGTGGCTCGCAAGAATAAACTACGCAAATTCGCAGAGGTTCTATCTTTCCCTAATGTATATGAATGCTACAGTGTGCAGCAGCCCGAACTGGTGGGTGTTGGCATGGTTCCCGTAGATTTAAGAGGGAAATGGGGCTCAGCACATTTTAAAAACGACAAACCCATTACCCTGGAGCTGGCCTGCGGGGGTGGAGAATATACCGTGGCCTTAGGCCGACAATTCCCTGACCGGAACTTCATCGGGGTGGATGTAAAGGGAAATCGTTTGTGGAAAGGCGCAAAAACGGCCCTGGAAGAAGGATTGTCCAATGTGGCATTCCTGCGCACGCGGATCGAAATCATCGAGCTTTTTTTTGCGCCAGGCGAGGTATCAGAAATCTGGATCACCTTTCCGGATCCATTCCCTAGGGCCATCAAAGAGAACCGACGACTCACTTCGGCGTTTTTTCTGGAGAAATATCGGCAGATTTTGCAGGAGGGCGGATTGGTGCATTTGAAGCACGACGATCCGGATTTTTACAAATTTACCCTGGATACGATTGTTGCGGATCCTCGCAACCAGTTGTTGTACCAAAACGAGGATATCTACGCAGGAGAACTGGCCTTTCCGGAACTGGGTATTCAAACCCTGTATGAATCCTTCCATCTGGCTGCCGGGAAGACAATTAAGTATGTTAGGTTTAGGATCTCGTAATTCACCGCGAAGAGGAAACCACAAAGTAATGGAGGGCACAAAGACTATTCTGCTTGAGGATTTTGTATAAAACTTTTGCGCACTTAGCGCACTTCGCGGTGAACCCTAAACAAAAAGGCCCTAAAACGCAAAGAACAAAACTCTTTGCGCCTTAGGGCCTTCGGGACTTAGTGGTTATCTTATTTTACTTCTTCGCAACAAGTGTTACCTGAAGATCGAATTCGTCGTAGATGGTCTTGTCGCCCAGGCCATCGAAGAAAGAGCCTGAACCGTAGCGCATGTTGAACTCAGAGCGGTCGATGGTGATTTTGCCGGCTGCGTTAACCATACCATTGCTTTCAGCTACATTGGCAAAAAACTTCACTTCTTTGGTGATACCTTTAATAGTGAGGTTGCCGAGGAATTTGTAGTTGCCTTTAGTGTCTTGCGGGATAGCTTTGGTGATCACAAAAGAAGCGGTTGGGAAAGCATTTGCGCCCAGGAAGTCGTCGCTTTTCAGGTGGCCAACCAGTTTGGCACCATATTCACCTTCCATGTCGGTACATGTGATGGAGTTGATATCAACGGTAAAGGAGCCTCCGGTTACTACGCCATTGTCTACCGTAAGGTTGCCTTTTTGAACTTTAACGGTGCCGGTATGCTTGCCGGTTACTTTGTAGCCGGTCCATACAATTACGCTGCTATTTGTGTCAACGTTGTAGTTGGTAGAAACTGTGGCAGCCATAGCCAAAATGGCAAGAAGAGGGAGGAAAAACAGTTTTTTCATGTTAGATAAACAATTAAGGAATGGTGAAAAACTTGTGTCGTTTGAATTCTAACGCAAAAGTGCGAAAGATGTTTAGATTATTGATGTTGTAACACTTAATTTAACGACCGTTTAACAAGGGAGGTGGAGGATTGTGGGTTTATGAGGTTTATGGGTGGCTTTCTTTGATTCCTAAGAAATTTTCAAAACTTAATTTTTTTTTTCGCACAAAAGATTTACCTTTGCGCCTCTAAATTTTGAGCGTATTCAATTTTCGATACAATGAAAGAGATGGAAGCCATACAATTCGTCCAACAGCAAATGCTGACTGCGCCGAATTTCCCTGAATTCAAAACAGGAGATACTGTAGTTGTTACCTACAAAATTGTAGAAGGTGACAAAACCCGCGAACAGGACTACCGTGGTGATGTGATCCAGATTAAAGGTCACGGCTTGACCAAAACCTTCACCGTTCGCAAAATTTCTCACGGTGTGGGTGTTGAGCGTATCTTTTCTTACACCAATCCGAACGTTGCAACTGTTCAGGTGGTTAAACGTGGTCGTGTTCGTCGCGCGCGTTTGTATTACCTGCGTGGCCTGGTAGGCAAAAAAGCACGTATCAAGGAATTGAAGAAAGTAAACTAATTACGCTTCTTCTATTTTCCCAATACAAGCGGGGCTGTCACATCAGTGGCAGCCCCGCTTTTTCGTGGAAATAAGGTCCGGCGGGCGATTGCCGAAATGGGCTAAGCTTCAATGCCAAAATACCTGCTTGTGTAAGTCCCGATTTTCGGTATGGCAGCCCACGTTGCCCCTTTGCGGATCTCCGTCTCCGCGGTAAAAAAGCTATTTCTTATGCGAAAAGCTCTTTTCGTAAGCTTCCCAGGGAGTTTTCTTGTGGCTGTCTGAGCCAAAGTAATTAATGATCGCATCCATTTTGGAGGCATCCTGATAGCCAGGTACCGGTTGGATCACCTGAAGATTTTCATCGAGGAAAACAGTGGTGGGGAAAGATAGTCGGTTGTTGAGCCAGAATATGGCTAACTCATGGTAGCCTCTGGCGCCATTTTTCTTGAATTTATAGGTCTTGTCCTTGAACACGATGTCATTGTCCTGTTCGGCGTTGAATTTTACCGGGTAGTAGTGTTCATTGAGGTATTTAGCCACTTTGGGGTCTACGAACGTGGTAGAATCCATGTGTTTGCACCATCCACACCAATCGGTATACAAATCTACCAGGATCTTTCTTTTTTCTGTTTTCGATTTTTCCAGGGCTTGTTCCAGACTCATCCATTGTACAACGCCACGTTCGGCCGGTTTGAGAGGAGCCGCTTTGGGCTGGTTTCCGCCAGCACTTCCTTTAGCTGTAGTTGGAGGCGCATAAGTGGCCGGCCTGGAGGAAGGGCGTGTAGCGCGTTCCTGCACGTCGGGATTGCGGGGTTTTACAGTGGGGTTGCCCAATGTAGTAGATGGCCGATCGGGGGAAGCGGCCGGCTGCGTGTTCCGGTTGGAAGAAACAGCGGGGCTTGTTTTGTTATTTTTGGAAGTGGTTGTATTGGGGCTTAAGGAGGTCTGCGTTGGGGTTGTACCAACGCGTCCGTTTGATCCTTGTGCAAGCATCACGGAAGCCGAACAACAAACCAACAACATTACTACAAAGAATCTGCTCATTAGCCGGAGTCAAAATTTTAGACAGCCTCTCAGACAATCTGTGAACAAAAGTATCAACTCTGAAACATAAAAAACTACTTTGGTCACCCTTCAGGGTACCACTTTAAAAGAACTTTAAGGAAATGAAGGGTTAATTTGCTAAAAAGGAGTCGGCTTGGGGCAAATTAAGCAGCACTTGCTCCACCCGGCGCTTGTTGGCTTTGGTCACTTTGAACGTAAATCCATTCCAACTGGTCTCCACACCGGCATGGGGAATGTCGCCGCGCAACTCCAGGATCAGACCGGCCAGTGTATCTGATGTGCCACGTGCCTCATCGAACGTACTCTGCGATAATCCGGTAATCCGGCAAACATCGTTCATGAAGGTTTGGCCTTCAAAGAGATAGGTATGGTCGTTGATTTTTCGGTAACGGATCTCGCTTTCTTCATCAAACTCATCCCGAATATCGCCGATCACTTCTTCCAGAATATCTTCCAGGGTACAAATGCCGGCAATGCCACCGTACTCATCCACTACTATGGCCATGTGCATTTTTTGTTCTTTGAAGTCTTCCAGTAATTCGCTGCCGCGTTTGGATTCCGGCACCATAAGTACATTGGTTCGAATCAAAGCCTGCCATTCAAATTCGGCGGGTTCGTCCAGATAGGGTAGAAGGTCTTTTACGTACAGTATGCCGGTAACATTGTCCAGGTCTTCATCCTGCACCGGCAGGCGCGAAAATTCTGATTGTCTTACCAGGCGAAGCAATTCGTGGTAATCTGTTCTGAAATCTACGGAAACCACTTTGGAGCGGGGTTGCATCACCTGCTTAACCATCACTTCTCCGAATTGGACAATGCTTTTCAGTAACTCCAGTTCTCGCTTTTCACTGCTTGCCGCGGCGGATTGAGCTCCATCGTTTCCGGAAGATTCATTGGGCTTATCATGAGATTCTTCCTTAATCATAAAGGGATGGAACAATATACGCCAAAATGCAGGCACCCACCAAAAACGTTTGAGCCACCAGGCAGAAGCGCCGGTTTTTTTGAGTTGTACCCGATAGATCCCCCAAAAGAACAGGGAAGAAGCTATTATAAAGGCAGTGAGCAAAACTGCCCGCCAACCGGAAGTATACTGGCCGGCCAAACTGGAAAGGATTGCCTCCAGATCGTTATGGCGCCAGATAAAGGTGATGAACCATACGCCAACGCCAATCAGTAAAAAGATCCTCGCCAGAAGCAGGGCGGCAAGTGTGGAGCGAAGCGCGGTACTCAATGCAAGCGCCTGGCGTGCTGCGCGACTATTTTCCATGCGCAGGGACTCTATATCCTGCGAAGTTAGCCCAATAATGGAGCGTTCCACCACCAGGCAAAGAATATACAGTACAATCAAAAAGAATAACCAGGCCATATTTGGAAGGAAGAGGCTGTACTAAAAGTCGCATTTTTAGTTTTACCGCAGAGGCAGAGAGACGCAGAGGACTTGTAACTACCTCCGCGCCTCTCCGCCTCAGCGGTAAAAACTACATTTAAGACAACCTCTTCTAGTGTTTAGAACGGCAGATCGTCGCCTTCGGCTACCTGAGGCGCATCGGTGTGCACCAGAGCAGGTGCATCCATGGCTGCGTTCCGGTTGCCGGGCATTACGGCAGGCTCGCTGCTTGGTATGCGGTTTTCAAAGGTACCGCCACCCTCGCGTTTTTCGAGCAGACGGAAGGTGTTGGCTACGATGTCAGTCAGACTCCGTTCCACACCGTCTTTATCGGTGTATTTGCGGTAGGAAATTTTTCCTTCCACGTACACCATGCTGCCTTTTTTCAGGCTTTTGGCACGTTCGGCAAGATCCCGCCATACCACTACATTGTGCCATTCGGTAAGGTTTTGCCAGTTACCGTCTTTGTCTTTGTAGCTTTCATTGGTTGCAAGAGAAAACCTGCCAACAGGCGTTCCATTTTCCAATGTGCGGATTTCCGGGTCGCCGCCCAGATTGCCGATGAGGGTTACTTTGTTAATCATGTTTTTAAATAGTTTTAAGGTGATTTAAAAAAGTTCATTTCAAAGTTAAGGCTTTGCTTTGAAAAAAACAATCAATCACCTTTGGAAACGCAATATTTTTTTTGAGCTCGGCAAATGGCATGGTTTGGCAGTCGTTCAGCAATCCATCTTTCGTTATCTCTATTGGCAGAGCATCCGCGCATTCCATTTCATAAAAAAAAGCCGTGATCTCCTGATGTGTCAGCAATTGCCGGTAAGGTCCAGACACCTTTGCTTTTGTAGCCGACAAAAGTACCTCAGAAATGGGAGTTTCTGTACAGGGAAATTCCCATAATCCTTTCCAGATATCTTTTCCGGTTCTTTTACGTACGTATACCTGTCCGCGGTGGTGCAACACCAGATAGTGGAAGGTGCGTTTTTTTCGCAACAAACCTTTTTGTTTAACAGGCAATGCTGCCACCCGGTCCTGAAGCTTTGCCTGACAATGTTCACGGAATGGGCATTGGTTGCATAGCGGTTGCGCGGGCGTACAGCAGATGGCGCCAAAATCCATCATAGCCTGGTTGTGCACGGCCGGATTGTCCGGATGGAGCAACTCCTGAGCCAGAGCACTAAACAGTTTTTGTGCCTGCGGGGTATTGGTGGGTATGTCGATGCCGAAAATTCGTGCCAGTACCCGGTACACATTACCATCCAGTACGGCATACGGCAATCCGAATCCAAAGGAAGCAATAGCCGCTGCAGTATAGGGCCCTATGCCCTTTAAGTTGCGTATGGATTCATAGGTGTTTGGAAAGACGCCATCCAGATGATTCGCTATGTATTTGGCGGCAGCGTGCAGGTTGCGTGCCCGTGAGTAATAACCGAGTCCTTCCCAGTCTTTAAGTACCTGATCCTCCGGCGCATTAGCCAACGCTGTAACGGTAGGGTAGTGACGGATAAATTTTTGGTAATAGGGTAGCCCCTGTTCCACGCGGGTTTGCTGGAGAATGATTTCGGACAACCAGATTTTGTAAGAATCCTTTTCGCCCTTCCAGGGCATGGGTCTGGGGTTTTGATTTGACCAATCCAGTAAAGTGAAGCGAAAAAAGGAGCGGAAAGCTTCGTCGGGTCCGGGATAGACGTCAGGCATAAGTAGCCACAAGTTCTTGCAATCCTTCGAGGTATTGACGTTTAACAGGCTCCCGTACCGTCTTGTTGGTTTGGGTATGGAAGCGGTGCGCACTCAAAAAATTCACTTGTAATTTGTTCCAGGCCTGCTCGTCGCCAATAAGGTAATATGAGTTTAATTCCTGATAAAGCGTGCCTCCGATGGCAAAAAAGTCTTCACGGCCCAGATAGTCCAAATCTGCGTCGCACAAAATTTGGTCCAGCAGGGATTTCGGGGATTGCGGAATTTTGGTGGCCATGATCATCTCGCAAATTTGATCTATATCCTGCTGGTTATAGCCAAATTGAGGCAGATGTTCGCGCACCAGCAAACATCCTTCTGCTTCATGACCGGCATGTTTGTTTTTAATAAACCCGGAATCGTGAAAAAGTGCTGCCGTTTTTACCAATACTTTATCACGACCGCTCACGCCTTCACTGTCGCAAATCTCCGAGGCCATCTTTAGTACATCGAGCGTATGGTGCAGCCCGTGGTACTTCAGTTGATCGGAGAGCTCTGCGCGGAGAATATCCAGGATGAATGCTTTGGCAGCGCGGTAATCCATGTGCGGAGTTTCGGTCGTCGGTCAGGTATCCTTAATAAAATGGATAACGAAGCTTATTGAAATTTGTTGGTTGGAAGGCCAAAATTGCGGGATTTCTTAAAATTTGTGAGCCTCCGGGTAAATTATTTTACAAACCTACCCAAATTTATGCCGAATGCATATTCTCCCGGATACTTTTCAGCAACTTTGCGTCTCATTTTGGTACTTGCCGAAAATGGCTCGTGCGCTAAACAAACACATTTTTTAATTTCCAATTTCAATTCTGATTATGAACATAATGGACATTCTTCAGGGCCAGCTTTCCGATGACATGGTGGGCCAACTCTCTGAATACATCGGCGCCGAGCCACAGCAAACGGTTCAGGCAGCTAATGGTGTATTCGCTACCCTCCTGGGTGGACTGGCAAATAATGCATCCTCAGAGGGCGGACTCTCTGCGTTGGGTGCAGCGCTAGATCGTGACCACGATGGATCCATGCTCGACGATCTTGCCGGTATGGTTGGAGGTATGTTGATGAATGGTGGTGGCGACAACCGTGCAACCAATGGCATGGGTATCCTGGGCCATATTTTGGGCGACCGTCAGGAAGCGGCAGCCGAGCAAATTGGACAGTCTTCCGGTCTGAATGCCTCTCAGGTGATGAAACTCCTTCCCATTCTGGCGCCTATTGTGATGAGCGTATTGGGCAAAACCAAAAACTCTGGCGGATTGGATCTGGGGAGCCTCGCTGGCGTACTGATGGGCGGCGCTCAACAAGCACAACAACAGCCAGGCATGGGCGATTTGCTCGGCAATGTACTCGGTTCTGTACTGGGTGGAGGCCAGCAACAAGCACAACAACAGCCATCTGGTGGCGGTAACCTGTTGGGTACCTTGCTGGGCGGTTTGTTTGGTAAGCGATAAAATTTACGGTAAACGGCTTACGGTTGACGGCTTACGGTTGACCGTGCAAATTTGTAGTACCTCGGGTTTTCTCAGGCAACCATTTAATGCCGTCCACCATCTACCGTCTACCGTAGGCCATCAACCTTAAGCCGTCTACCGTCCTATGTCCACCATCCTCATTACCGGCGGAGCCGGATTTATTGGTTCCCATTTAGTGCGCAGATTTGTGCAGCATTATCCTCATTACACCATTGTTAATCTGGATGCACTTACCTATGCCGGTAATCTGGAAAATCTCCGCGATGTGGAACATGCGCCAAACTATCGGTTTGAACGGGCCGATATCCGCGACCCACAGGCACTGACGGATATCTTTAACCGATACCAGCCGGATGGTGTCATTCATTTGGCGGCGGAAAGTCATGTGGATCGTTCTATATCCAACCCCATTGCTTTTGTGGAAACCAATGTGCTGGGCACTGTTAACCTGCTCAATGCTGCCCGAAATCTTTGGGGTGATCAACTGGAAGGCAAACGTTTTTACCACGTCAGTACTGATGAGGTATATGGCTCTCTTGGGGAAGAAGGTTTTTTCACGGAAGAAACCCGGTATGATCCCCGCTCTCCTTATTCTGCCTCCAAAGCGGCAAGCGATCATTTTGTGCGAGCCTATTTTCATACCTATGACTTGCCAGTGGTATTGTCGAATTGCTCGAATAACTACGGTTCTTACCATTTCCCGGAGAAACTTATCCCGTTGATGCTCAAAAACATACGTGAGGAAAAACCGCTTCCTGTATATGGCGACGGTAAGTACACCCGCGACTGGCTTTGGGTAAAAGACCATGCATCAGCCATTGACACTATTTTTCACAAAGGCCGGAACGGAGAAACCTACAACATAGGCGGCAACAACGAATGGAAAAACATCGACCTGGTGGAAACACTTTGTGATATCATGGACGAACTGTTGGGCCGTGAGCCTGGCGCCTCCCGCCGCCTCATTACCTTTGTCAAGGACCGCCCGGGTCACGATCGCCGGTATGCCATTGACGCCTCCAAACTAAAGAACGAGCTGGGCTGGCAGCCTTCCATACAAGCCGAAGAAGGATTCCGCGAAACGGCTAAATGGTACCTGGAAAACGAAGAGTGGTTGCTGCGCGTAAGCTCAGGGGAATATCAGCGGTATTATGAGCAGCAGTATGGATGATCAGGAAGGGTTTATGATCTTTATGGGGTTATTTCAACTTTTGATAATCCATACATTCAAAAAGGGTTATAGGTGTTTCTTGCATTTTCATGCATGTTAACCTTATTGGTCTCAAAAAAATCTGCGAAAAAAGTCACAGGTTCAGCACAAACATCATCATAAATCTTTGTTTCTCAATTTTCTGCGAAAATGGCCTAAAATCGGAGCGTTTTTCGGTGCTTCACCTTATGAGTTGAAACGTTTCGAATATACCCAGCCCATGGTGAGGGTAGAGGATGCGCAAATTGTGGTGGAGTCCTATCCTTTTGAACCCTCCATTGCGTTTCCTTGCAAAATAATCAAAGCTTCAGAGATCAGAGCCTATTGTCGCAACAGTATCCCACCCGCTCTTATAGTAGCCAATGAGTTGATATTCCTGTCTGTCAACTGCAAAACAGCCCTTGAGGCGTTTGTCCAAATGCACCAGTTGCATGTCCTGGAATCATTAGGGAATTGGGACTGGATCACTGAGCCGTTTCTGGATACGGAATTTTCTCCGGAAGCGCAGATGGCTACGCTTCGCCTGCTATCCGAGAGAGGCATTGCCAAGGAAGAAACCGCCCGTTTGCGTGCGGAAATTGCCCCAACATTGATAAAATACAATTTTGACACCATGCTCTGGGAATGGGCGCATTTGGGCCTTTTTGATGTGTTGCTGGCCATGCGTGCTCAATACAATGGTATGCAGTACGCGGAGTTTTACCACAGGGCCATCGAGGTGGAAATGAGGGGTTGGTGGGAAGTTCGGGGTGATAATGGTTGAACCGGAAGTGCTATTGTTTGTCAGTCTCTTCCTGAACTGACGTTATACAAAACACAAGTGTAAAGTCATTTCAGGAAGAGACTTTTGAGCATTCCGCATTCTTCCATAACCCCAGGTTATATGATCTCCCTGAAACGATCCATTCTGCCCAATTTTTTTCTGGTAAAAAACGCTTTCGGGAAACATAAAATTTTAATTTTGTCGGCCCTTATGGTTGTTTTTGCCTTGGAATCGTGGCATGGCGGAATGCTGCCTCTCTGCAACGCTCAAGTAAAAAATCTAATCCCAACTTCATTTTGTATGGCATCTACTTAACAAAACGAAACCGATGTGAAGCACATTTTACTTGTATCGCTCTGCCTGCTTGTTTTATCAATGGCCGCTCAAGCTCAATCCGGTCTGGTGGGTTACTACAGTTTTTGCAACTGCAACGCCAACGATAACAGCAGCCTGGGCAATCACGGAACCCTCATAGGCGTCCCGGATTGTATTGAGGGGCAACGCGGCGAAGGCTTCCTCTTCAACCAAGCGCCTGCCGGAAACAACGGCTGCGGCAAACCAGGTGGTGAATACATCCAACTGCCGGCATTTGATACGATCTGGGCCGATGGCATCACCATTTGCGCCTGGGTGCGTTTTGACGAACAATCCTATTACGAACGGATCATTGACTTTGGCAACGCCAGTGGCGACAGCGGCGGCATGCCCATTTGGTTCGGACGCGAGGGTACTACCAACAACCTGGCCCTGGAAAGCTGGATTTCCAGCAACGGAAGCATCAACCGCAGCCTGGGCCGGCTCACCGCCGTGAACGCCATTACACACGGCAGCATTGAATATTACTGCGCCACCATCCATCAGGATACCATGCGCATTTACGTGAACGGGGTGCTGAAAGCCGAGAAAAAAGGTCACCCGATCCTAAACGTTCCGCGTACCAAAAATTTCATTGCCCATTCCAACTGGTGCAGCTACGATCCTGATTTTAAGGGGTTTATGGACGAAGTACGCGTGTATAACAGGGCCCTTTCCGAGCAGGAAATCAACAATCTTTTCGTGCAAACACCTTCATTCGCGCCATTCCAGTCGCCCGTTTCGGTAGGGCAACCCGTCCAGCTTCAGGCGCAGGGCGGGGTGGCTTACGAATGGTGGCCTGCCGCCCGGTTGAACAACCCGAACATTGCCAATCCGCTGGCAACCCCATTGGAAACCACCACTTTTTATTGTAAAATAACACTGGAAGACGGCTGTTTTTATACAGATTCCCTGCGCATTGAGGTGGATCTGGCCAACTGCATCAGTGGCTGTAAAGGCTCTCTTGGAGAGAATGTTTACCCTAACGGGGATTTCGGATCCGGGATGCCCAATATAGTGCCGGTGAATCCCGGACTCGCTCCCGGCTATATTTATCAGAACAACCCGCCCCCCAACGACGGCTATTATACCATCACTAACAGCACCACTCCCTGGGGCTGGTTTGCAGCCAATGTGTGGATCAATATTGAAGACAATGGTCCGGAACCTTTCGGGTACATGATGGTGGTGAATGCCAGTTATCCGCCGGGTATGTTCTTTCAGAATACCGTACCGGTGTGCGAGAACACTTTGTACGAGTTTTCTATTGATGTGATCAATATATTTGAAAGCAATTTTCCACAATCGATCAAGCCCAATCTCACTTTCATGATCGATAGTGTGGCTTATTGTGAAACGGGCGATATTCCCATTGATGAGCAGTGGCATACGGTGCGTTTTTCGTTCACCACCGCGCCCGGACAATCTTCTGTGACGCTCGGCATGCGTAACAACGCACCTGGTGGCTATGGCAATGATCTGGCCATCGACAATATTTCTTTCCGGGCTTGTGGTCCGGAGATTCTGACGCCGGATACGGTTTGGTATTGTGCCGGTGTTCCTGCCGAAATTCAGGCACAACTGGCATATGCACCCTTTTCCAATCCTTCGTTTCAATGGCAAATCATGGAAAATGGTAATTGGCAGGATATTCCCGGCGCTAATACCCAGGTGCTCACGGTACCCAGCCCGCAACCTGGCGCCGAATACCGGTTGCTGGTAGCTTCAGCACCGGCTAATTTAGCCCTGCCAAGCTGCCGGGTGATGTCCAAAATTACCCGTTTGGCAGAGAGGCCACCCCTGCAGGTGCAAAGTGTTGTACAGAATGCCCTTTGTTTTGGTGCAAACAACGCAGCGGTGCAGGCTCAATCGTTGAACGGGATGCCACCGTTTGCTTTTGTATGGAGTAATGGCGCTACCGCGAATACCGTTTCCGGACTCGTTGCCGGTCAGTATCAGGTAACCGTTACAGATGCTCTGGGGTGTACCGGACAGAATAGTATGATGGTTTTCGAGCCGGCTCCATTGGGTACATCAGCTACGGTACAAGCATTATCTTGCTTTGGAGGCAACAACGGAAGTGCCCTGGCCACCGCTTCAGGAGGAACCGCGCCATATACATTCTTGTGGCAAAACGGCGATACCGGCCCGATGGCTAATAACCTTACTGCTGGTCAATACGTATTTACGGCTACTGATGCCAACGGTTGCACCATTACTGACACAGTATTGCTCACAGAGCCCCCCCTGCTTATGGTTTCCACAATAACAGGAATGGTGTCCTGCGCCGGGGGCAGCGATGGCCAACTCGGCGCAATCGCGCAAGGCGGCACTGGGGTATATGGTTTTCAATGGAATTCCGGACAAAACGGAGCCCAGGTATATAATTTGTCTGCCGGAACGTATACCCTTACCGTAACAGATGCCAATGGGTGCACTGCTACGGGAAGCGCCTCTCTAAGTGAACCTCCGGCACTCACAGCAAGTGCATTTACTACTGCTGTGTCTTGTTTCGGTGGTCAAAATGGCTCTGCGCTCGTTTCGGGAGCAGGAGGTACTGGCGGATATACGTACATGTGGCATCTGGGTCAAACCTCTCAACAGGTGAGCGGACTTTTGGCGGGGCCTTTCAGTGTTACGGTAACGGATGCTAATGGTTGCACAACAATAGCAGGTGGAACAGTTCTGGAGCCCGCCACTTTGTTGGCAACGGCCGCTGCTACGGATGTCTCCTGCTTCGGGGGGAGTAATGCATCGGCGCAAGCTGCGGCCACGGGCGGCACGCCTCCCTATATATATGGCTGGAGCAATGGCCAAATGATGGAGCAGATCAATGGCCTGAATGCAGGCACTTACGGCGTTACCATCACAGATGCCAACGGCTGCAGTACAGTGCAGGAAGCTACGGTTCAGCAACCGCCACCCTTGCTTGCCGGAGCCGGTGCAGATTCCACTGCCTGTTTTGATGGCGCAGACGGCTCAGCATGGGTGCAACTCAGTGGCGGAACGGCGCCCTACCAGTACCTCTGGAACAGTGGCCAAACCGGTGATTTCCTGAACGGACTTTCTGCAGGCATTTACTCGGTTATCGCAACCGATGCGCATGGATGTACGCAATCTGCCACCACTACGGTGCATCAGCCTGCGGTACTATCGGTCAATACATTATCCAAGCCCGTTTCTTGTTATGGCGGCGTCAACGGCTCGCTCAGTGCCCAAACCTTTGGCGGGACCGGTGTGCACAGCATCTGGTGGAGTACGGAACAAAGTGGTCCGGCTATTGGTAACCTGTCAGCGGGTACGTACACGATCCTGGTGACGGATGTCAA
>JBIKUE010000179.1:0-7599 GCA_044347755.1 Saprospiraceae bacterium | reverse complement strand
TAAAAAAGAGGCCAGAGCAAATGTTGGGAAGAACAACCAAATCCCCAGGTATCCAAAAACGCCCAGGATGTAAAAGAGAAAAAAACGAAACACTTGCTTTTTGCTCAATTTCGGGCCATTCAGACGACGAAAAAGCAAAAAATCTGTGGCGCCGTGCGGAAGCCCAATGAGTAAGACCAATCCGGCTAACAATGGATACTGTATTTGGTGCAGGATGTCAGGCCAATACATACCCACTAAACCAAATGCAATGGTTGTCATCAAAATGGGCCAAAAAACATTTTTATTGGTAAAATCAACCATGGTATCTCATCCTTTTGATTACAGGGCGTTTACCCCTCATTTTTTGATAAAGAGAGAAAAAGGGCTAATAGTAATTCAATCACTATTAGCCCCTAAACAGTAGGTATTAAAAAAAAACTAAGCGTTGCTTTTGGAAGAACTTACCGCCAGGCTGTAAATAACCAGTCCAAAACCAATCTTATTCACCGCATCGCCGATGTTGTAAATAAGATCCATGTTGCGAACATCAATGACACCACGCAACCAACCATCGGTCTCAATAGCCATGTAGCCAATTGGGTAGATTGCCCAACCAACCAGCACGAACCAGCCCAGGGCTTTGAAAGCAGCCTGTAATTTTGGATCGTTTGAATTGCCGGCAAGTTTGCGTGCAGAACCAAGCCATACCTCGTAAACAATACCAGCATAACCAACGGTAGAGATAATACCCCAGATGACGCTATTGGAACGGAAGGCCGTTTCTCCAAGGTAACCAGCAACCAGCATGAGCAAAGAATACCCAATCATCTTCCAAAGCAAATCAATTTTAGCACCGAAAGCTTTGAGGATGAGGTAAAATTCTACGCACATGAGCGGAACCGTCAGGATCCAGTCAATGTAACGGAATTGGGTAGGTGATTGACCAGTGGTCATCCAAACATCACGCATGTAGAAATAGTGGACAGAAGCGATCATAGTGATCAATCCGGCAATAAGCAAAGATGTCTTCCATTTGCCTTCTACTTGCGAACGCTCGAAGAAAAAGAATACGGAGGCTGCGAACATAGCCATGTATCCAATGAAGAAAGTAAAGCCAACATAATCGTTGGCTGCAAGCCCTGAAAAAAGAAATACAGGTTGTGTGAAAAATGACTCCATAAAAGAAAGTTTGGTGAATGGTTTAAATGAACAAACAAGAGCTAAACAAAGAGATTTGAAACGTGTTCACTTTTGGTTTAAGTATTTTAATCTTTTTTTTCAAAAAGATTAAACAAGACAAGGGTGATGGCTGTAGAACTTTGTTAGGTTAGGGGAAAAAATCCCTAAACTGCTTTGTTATTCCCCCCCCTCCTTTGAAAAAATTGGCCCTTTACGGCATTCAAGAGGTTTAAAAAAGGCTGATGGAAAACGTTTGCCTGAACCTTAAATTCGGTATGGCACCAAACAACAGGAATGGTGTTGCAGGGCATAGGGATATTTTGAACGAATGTTGAAAACCCAGAGTTAATTCGACTATTTTTGCCTAAAACTAAAAGGATGATTTACCATATTCTGAGTCAGAATGAAACCCTGAAAAAGCTGGATTCCCAACCAGAAGGTCTTTCTCAGGCAGAGGCAGAGAAGCGTTTACAACAATATGGCCCCAATGAATTGCAGGAAAAGAAAAAGATTCCTGCCTGGATGTTGTTCCTGAATCAATTCAAGGATTTTATGATCCTGGTGTTGTTGGCAGCAGCGGTTTTGTCGGGCGTTATGGGCGATTTGACGGATACCATCATCATCCTTGTCATTGTATTGCTCAATGCGATTTTGGGCTTTGTGCAGGAGTACCGCGCTGAAAAAGCCATGGAGGCACTCAAAAAAATGACCATCACACAAACTCAGGTGCTTCGTGATGGCCTTTCTTCCATCATTTCTTCAACAGAATTGGTGCCTGGGGATGTAGTCATCATGGAAGCAGGCAACGTAGTGCCCGCCGATATGCGCTTGGTGGAAACGTACAGCTTGCGCATTGACGAGTCGTCGCTTACCGGTGAATCTAACCCGGTCGATAAAAACAGCATTGACCTGACGGAAAAAGATATTCCACTTGGAGACCGGTTTAATATGGGTTTCAAGGGGACATTGGTTACAAACGGGCGATCAAAAGGCCTGGTAGTGGCAACAGGCATGCAAACGGAATTGGGCAAAATTGCCAATCTGTTGCAAGAACAGGAGGCTATGACTCCCCTTCAGGCGCGTATGGCGCAGTTTGGGAAAAAACTATCCTATATTGTTCTATTGATATGCGCCGTTTTGTTTGTTACGGGGGTATTACGTGGGGATGATCCTTTTAAAATACTGCTCCTTTCCATCAGTCTCGCTGTAGCCGCCATTCCCGAAGCGCTGCCAGCTTTGATCACTATTGCACTTGCCAGAGGGGCATCGCGTTTAGCCAGGAAAAAAGCGCTGGTTCGGAAATTGCCGTCTGTGGAAACCCTGGGCTCCATTACCTATATATGTAGTGATAAAACCGGTACACTGACACAAAATAAAATGCGGGTTGTGGAAAAACATGAAGTTTCTCCGCTTTTGCATTTGTGCATGGCGCTTAATCACGATATAAAATTCAATGAGCAGAAAGAACCTTTTGGCGAATCAACGGAGTTGGCTTTGGTACAAAATATTGTAGAAAGTATTCAGTATGAAGGATATGAACAGTTGATTAAACACCACGACAGGCTCGCGGAATTGCCGTTTGACTCGGACAGGAAATGTATGACTACCGTTCATCATTATCAGGATAAATTTCTGGTTGTTGTTAAAGGGGCAAGTGAGGCTGTACATACGGCGCTTGCAGGTGAGCAGGATCAAAATACCTTGCAACAATATGCAGAAGAGTGGGCAGCCGAAGGGAAAAGGGTATTGGCTTATGGGTATAAAATTTTGGAGCACTTGCCTGATCCCTTTACCTATGAAAAAGTAGAAACAGGTCTGTCGCTTGTCGGTATTGTGGGTTTGATAGACCCGCCGCGTGAGGAGGTAAAATTGGCCATTTCAGAGTGTAAAACGGCCGGGATTAAGCCGGTTATGATTACAGGCGACCATCCGGCTACCGCTAAAGCCATTGCAAAGGAAATAGGGATTTTAGGTAAAAATGATTTGGTGCTGACAGGCGGCGAACTGCATCATATAACCGAGGCCAGTTTTGATGAACAAGTAGAAAAGGTAGCGGTGTATGCACGGGTATCGCCTGATCAAAAGCTTCGTATTGTTCGTGCCTTGCAAAGCAAAGGTCATTTTATAGCTATGACGGGCGATGGTGTCAACGATGCGCCTTCCCTCAAGGCGGCCAATATTGGTGTTGCTATGGGTATCAACGGCACAGACGTGAGTAAAGAGGCGGCAGATTTGGTGTTGTTGAATGACAATTTTGCTACGATTGTTAAAGCGGTAAAAGAAGGCAGGCGCATTTTTGATAATATCCGTAAGTTCATTAAGTATATCATGACCGGTAATTCGGGCGAGATCTGGACGATTTTCCTCGCTCCTTTGGTGGGTCTGCCCATACCTTTGTTGCCTATCCATATTCTCTGGATCAATCTGGTGACAGATGGTTTGCCAGGCCTTGCGCTGGCCAATGAACCTGCCGAGAAAAACGTGATGCAATTACCCCCGCGCAAGCCTGATGAAAGTGTATTCGCCAACGGTCTGGGCTGGCATATTCTGTGGGTCGGTTTACTGATGGCTGCGGTATGTTTGGGCGTACAAGCCTGGGCTATACACAATAATGATCCCAAATGGCAGACCTATGTGTTTACGGTGCTTTGTTTTAGCCAAATGGGCCATGTGTTTTCTATTCGCAGCGATCATTTTTATTTGTTTCAACAAGGGTTTTTCAGTAATCGGGCTTTAGCCGGAGCGGTATTGCTAACCTTTTTACTTCAACTTGTTTTATTGTACACCCCGTTTTTCCAGGAAGTATTTTCCATTCAACCGCTCACGTTCTATGAATTGAGCATGTGTATACTGGCCTCCATTATCGTGTTTCATGCTGTGGAGATGGAGAAACTGGTGAGAAGAGTGATGAGGAAGATGTAAAACAGGATCCCTTCAAACCACTTTCGCAGGAAATCTATTTTAATCAACACTCCAGCAGAGTGAAAGTACCCTCATGTTTTCATTGGAGAACATGGGGGTGTTTTTCAATCTGAAAAAAAAACAACACGTTCCAACCTTTTGTGGTTCTTCCGTACTCTTTGGGTCAGAAGCTTTTCAAACAACCATATTATTCACCTGTGACGGACCAACAACTCATATCGCTTTGCCGGCAAAACGATCGAAGGGCACAAAAAGCCCTTTATGATCAGTATTGCAAGGCAATGTACACAACAGCGTACCGGATTACCGGCGATGTGGAGTGGGCTGGAGAAGCGTTGCAGGATGCCTTTATGCAGGTCTTCAAACATATCGGAAGTTTTGAACAACGCAGTACCCTGGGCGCCTGGATAAAAACCATTGTGGTGCGCGCAGCACTGCAAAAAGTGGATCGACGAAAATCGTCCATGACCTCCTGGCCGGAAGAGTACAGCGACACGATGCTGGACTGGGGTACTTCTCCCATTGATGCCATGCAGTTGGAGCAGGCCATCCAACGATTGCCCGAAGGCGCCCGGGCAGTATTTGTACTGGCAGAAGTGGAGGGATATGCGCACAAAGAAATTGCCGAAATGCTTGACATCTCTGAAGGAACCTCCAAATCGCAGTTGTTTGCGGCCAAAAAACGACTTCGGGAACTGCTTTCCCCGCAAATGATGTACTAAAATGGAACAAAACAGGGAAAATTTACAACAGGCCATCCGCCAATTGCCGGAATACCAGCCTCCCGCCGGGTTGTGGGACGCTATTGCCGGGGAGCTGGATTTTGACCAAACGCTGGAAAAGCCTTTGCAGGAAATGCCTGTTTACACACCGCCTGCCGACCTCTGGGACTCGCTGGCTGCGCGCATAGAGCAAACCCCGGAACTGGCGCCTAAAACAGGCATTCGGCTGGCGTACAAATGGTTGGTTGCGTTGTTGTTGATGGCACTTGGTGTATGGGTGTTTCTCCCGGGTGAACCGCCCGCAGCACCGGCTTCTATACCAACAGTACCAGTTCAATCTGCCGAACCGATTGCCCAAAACAACCAACCCCAACAGACCAGGACTATCCAAACAAATAACACACAAAAAAAAGCGGTTAAGCCTACTTCCAAACCCCGCCTGGCTCACCGCACTGAGGTAGTAGACGATGCCCTGATCATGGCCTGCCGAAGTGCGGAAGATCCAAACTATAACCTGGTGGAAACACTTTGCAAAGAGGCTCTGCCGGTATGCGAAGAACCTGAGTTCAAACAACTTAAAGCCGAATTCGACGACCTGACTCAGGCGCATACAGCGCTTAAAAATGCCCTGGGGCAGTACGCCGACGATCCGGACCTTGTTGCACAACTCATTGATATTGAACAAGCGCGTGATCAAGTACTGCAACAACTTATGGCTATGATGTAGGCGCTTCACCTTAGAGATTGTCCAAAATTCCATTACTTTTTTGGACAAGCTCTCACAAACAACACCACAACAATGAAAAAAATATTGCTCATCGTCCTGCTGCTGGCAGGGTGTGGAGTGAGCCGCCTCCTGGCGCAGGTCACTCTGCAGGTAGTCAGCAAAAATGTGGAAAAGACGGTGCCCTGGAAGCCTGGCATGGAGCTGATTGTCAATGGTGAAAAAGCCGATGTGACCGTGGTTCCCACAGATTCAGCAGCCATCAGCGTGTCGGCAGAATTGAGTGCCAAGCATCCCAGTCTGGATACTGCTCAGACCGACTTAAACACCTGGCAACTGGTGGTGAATACCGTTGGCAAAAGGATTTACATACGTACTTACGTTGGGGTGCAGGCGGGCAAACGGGCGCCGGTGTCGAACATGCGGGCGCAAATCAAAATCAAAGTCCCCAGGCCATGTGCGGTAAATCTCTCCAACCGTTTTGGCAAGGCAAGGTTGGAGCATCTGGATGGCCCGGTAGCGCTCAGCGGTTATTTCTGTCGCTTTGACCTGTTCGCGTTGAATGGCGAATTACAGGTAGAAAGCGAACACGGTTCGGTGGAAGGGAAGGAATTGAACGGAACGGTAGACATCAAAGGAAAACGCGCCGATGTGACCTTGCAGCATACTGCCGGAAACTGTTCCCTGCAAACCGAATATGGTTCCATTCATTTTTTTACAGACCAACAAAGCGGCAACGTTCGCATAGCTGCCCAAATGACAGACATCACGCTTAGCGGCCTGGAAGCCAACTCGCACAATTACCGACTCAAAACGCGTTACGGAAACCTGGATGTGCCGGATAAATTTGACAAATCCGGTTCAACCGACAAAGAACGCACCGCCATTTATCAGGTAAAGCCTGATAGCCTGAGCATAGAGGTGGAAACCTCTTTCGGGCACATCAAAGTGGAAAAATAACTTTCCATCTCAACCTCCACCACTTCAACTTTTCTAACATGTCAATCCAATATCATATCAGCATTTTCTTCCTTCTGGCCATGCAAATCAGCCTGATTGCCCAGAAAGACACTTCATTTCAAACCATTCGGCAGGAGATTGGCGAGTACCAGGCGCCTGTAATTGAAATGCCATCCGACCGGTTGTTCCGCACCAGGGTGCCAAGTAAATGGATGTTTAAGATGAATCTGGCACAAACCTTTAGTTTCTGGAATAACGATCTTCAAACGCCCAATGGTACGCCGTTGGTTATTGGCGCTGAATATAAAATCTCGCCCGCTTTATCAGTTGGCGCTTATTATCGGATGCAATTAGGATATCAACCAGAAAGTGATTTTCAGGGCAAAAGTAGCTGGATCTACTCTGCATCATTGGCAGTGGAAGGACGTTGGTATCATGATATGAAAAAACGAATTAAAGCAGGTCGCGGTGCCAACAATTTCGGGGGAAGGTACCTGGGGTTGGAAGGCACCGCTTTTAATAATTCCTGGGCTGGTTTCTGGGGCTACAAAAGGCTTGCTTTACGGTATGGTTTGCAGCAACGATTCTTGCGAATGGGGTATCTCGATATCAGCATTGGTGCAGGGATAATCGAAAAAAGTCCATACGCATCTGCTGCAATAATAACGGATCAAAGAGTAGCTGTTGGCCTGGCTGCTTTCTTGCCAAAACTGAGAAAAACTACTCAAAACGGTAATCTCTGCGATGTCCTGCATTGTCAGGACGAACAATACAAGATGTGGAAAATAAATGTTTTTGACATGGTAGATTTCCAGTCAAATGGAAATGTGTACAATTTTGAATTTCAACCTAATGTAGCATTTGAACATAAGCTTGGGCGTACACCTTTCTCTGTTGAACTGGATATAGAAATGTTAAACCATTGGGGCAAGCTTAAATACTATAATTCAATTGATCAGAAATATAATACCTATCAAAATAATTCATTGACATGGAATACCACAGCAGAACTGAGGTGGTATTACAATATGCGTAAGCGTATTCTAAAAGGTCAATCCGGCTACAACCTTTCCGGCGCCTTTTTCGGCCTTCAAATCAATCGATATGATA
>JBIKUE010000199.1:0-6206 GCA_044347755.1 Saprospiraceae bacterium | reverse complement strand
CGATAGGCTTCTTGGCGTATTGTTAAGGAGTGTGATTCCATATGCGCAATTTTTGCCCTAAATATCAATGAACTTCCGGCAATCTTTATAGCCTGACTTTTCAGGTATATTCAATGTCTGACGACAACATTGGATATTGGATATTCATAAAAACATCGTTTTTATGCCGTTCCAAAGCTGCGATTTCCGGTTTTTATCGGGTTCGAGGGTGGAAAGGGCGTCGGCAAAAAGCCAGGTGGCGCCGTAGAAAACCGTTGGGTGGTAGGGGGCGATCTGGATGGATAAGCCCAGCTGTGCCGGACTGATCCCGAATACCAATACGTGGCCGGGTTTTCGTTCTTTCAGGTCAGGAGCAATACTCACCGGTTCATGGGCCGGAAGCTCAGCAAACAAGGTGTCTTGCTGGAGGTTCAGGTTGGCTGCTGAAAGTACTTTGGCAATGAACTCCCGGTTGGCGGCGCTGTTGGGCTCTGCCAAAAACAATACGGCCACTTTACGGCCGAAGTTGCCTTCTGCCTGGGCCAGCGCCGTTTTTTCAGCGGCAAGAAAGATCAGCTCCTGGTTGAATTGCATGATTATTGGGCTGCCAGCACGGCCACAGCGGCGGCACGAGCCACCTCGTGTTGGTCGAGCAGGGATTTAATGTATTGGTGTATTTGTCCTTCCGCGCGTGCTTTCACCAGCAACGGGTCGTCACCCAGCAAACCGAGCGCATCGGCAGGGGAGGGCAGGGCGGTTAGGGCTGCCAATTGGCTGAGGTCGTTGCCGGTAAGCACCGGACTGTGCCGGATGCTATCCGGCAGCCCGTCGAACCCAATACCTATGCTGGTTACTTCCTGCACGATTTCCACCACGGCATCGCCACTGGCGCGGGCGTAGTAAAAGCGTCCCATGCGACCCATCAGGTCTATTTTATGCGGGTCTATGCGACCGGTTGGCGTGAGTATCTCTTCGGCAATGTGCATCAGCACGATGCGACAAAAAATGAGGTTTCCGGCGCCGCCGCCTTCGCCGAGGGGCATGATTTTTTCCACTACACATTCCATTTGCACCGGACTTTCCGCTACGCGAAACGGTTTGATGCGCTCGCTGGGAATGGGGGTGAAACCTGCTTTTTTGAACTCATCCACTTCAGGGCCGTACTCAATGCTGGTAAGGGCCATCTGGCGGGAAATGTTGTAGGAAACCACATTGATGACCACCTCGCCGGTGTCTTCCACGTTTTTCAGGGTGTCTTTGGTGGTATTGTTGGCCACCCGGCGGTTGGAAGAAAAAATGAGCAGCGGCGGATTGCTGCTGAAGGCATTGAAAAAACTGTACGGCGCCAGATTGGGCACGCCGTCGGTACTCAGGGTACTGGCAAACGCGATGGGGCGCGGCGCAACGGCTCCAAGGATGTATTGGTGCAGATCTTTAGTGGCTATTTGGGAAGGATCGATGGATAGCATGGACTATACATTGGGTTTATCCGGCGCTGGTGCGCTGGCGTGATAGTCTTTTTGTACCCGAACGGCATAGTCGTCGAGTAGCTCGATGATGCGTTCGTGTTTTTTGGATTGGACAATGATGCCCACGTGATGTTCTTTGTCGGTCATGCGCCAAACCACTTCGGGATCGTTGAATTGGCTGGTGTCTGGCCATTCCTGACGAGCCAGAGAAACCAGGATGCCGGTATAGTCGTTCCGCACTTTCGGCATTTTATATTTTTCCCCTGCTGCTACTGCCGATTCTAGTCGGGCCCATTCGTACCAGAGATTGAGGCCGGAGGAAAACTCTACCATCTCGGCCAGGTGTGCGCCGCCTACGCGGGAGGAGGTTTCAAGGAAGTAAAACTCTCCGGTTTCGCGGTTTTTAATGAATTCGGTATGGCTTGCGCTGTATTGCATACCGAAGGCCGTCATGACATCGGCGGTCAGTTTTTGAAGTTTTTTATCGTCATCGGAGCCAAAAGGCACCACAGCGCTTCGGAAAATGCCGCCGCCATGAGCTACATCAAAGGGTGTGGCCAGGTACTTGGATACCCTGGAGAAAATGACTTTTCCGCCCTCAGATAGCGCATCCACGTGATATACATCGCCAGGTTTGAACTGTTCTACGAGGTATTGGTGCCGGTTGCCACCCAGGGTTTCGAGGTGCGCCCAGAGTTCGTCGGCAGAGTGCAGTTTTTTCATGCCGGTAGCAGATGCCTGGCCGCGTGGTTTCACGATCCAGGGTGCAGCCACTTTTTGGGTAAAGCGGGTGATATCGGCATCATGAAACAAATCGGTGAAAGCCGGAACCGGAATACCGGCATCGCGGGCTTCGATGCGCATGGCCAGTTTGTCCCGGAAATGGCGAGCGGTGGTTTGCCCCATGCCTGGAATGCGGAAATGTTCACGCAGGTAAGCCGCTTTTTCCACGTCGAAGTCGTCGAGTGCTACAATGCGATCAATTTTTTTACTGCGCATCAGCCAGGCCAAACCACTGGCGGTATCTTCCATATTCCATTCATTTTCAGCGTCTTCCTGCACGTAGAAGATATCGTCGAGGGCGTCTTTAGCCCATGGTTTATCGTCGTGTTTTTTGGAAGTCACGAGGTAAACAGTTGCGCCGGTAGATTTCATGCCGCGCAAGAATTCGTTGCCTTTAAAATAACTGGCTATACAAAGGAAAGAGGGTTTGCTCATGTGTTGAAAGCTGAATTGTGGGACGGGGTTTTTACGATTGGACAAAAGACTGAAAAAGATTTGAAAGGAACGCGGTTTTTTTTGGAACGCGGACGAGAACGCGGATGAGAACAGGAACGCGGATGACGCGGATGACGCGGATTTTTTTGGAACGCGGATGAGAACAGGAACGCGGATGACGCGGATGACGCGGATTTTTTTTGGGAACGCGGATGAGAACAGGAACGCGGATGACGCGGATGACGCGGATTTTTGAGCTGCCTTCGGCAGCATTTTTTATAGCAAATAGTGAGGTTTTAGATCATTTTGCCTAAAAATTGAGAAAGAATAGCCGAATAATTGCCGAAGGCAATTATCAAAAATCCGCGTCATCCGCGTCATCCGCGTTCCTGTTCTCATCCGCGTTCCAAAAAAATCCGTGTTCAAATCCGTGTTCTTTTTTACCTTTGTGAGTGACTACTCACTTTATATTATGACAAATAAAGATATCATCCTGCAAACAGCCCTCAAATTGTTTGGTGAACAGGGCTATGACCGCACTCCAACCAGCCAGATTGCCCGGGAAGCAGGGGTATCTGAAGGCTTGATTTTCAGACATTACATCAATAAGGAAGGTCTTTTGAAGGCCATTGTTCGTCAGGGAATGGCACAAATTGCCGAAACCATGGAATCCTACGTAGAACAGAGTGGCAGCCCGCGCTGGGCGTTGATTCAGCATATTGAACGTTCGTTGACCAGCATTCGGGAGAATGAGGTGTTTTGGCGTCTGGTAACCAACATTCGATTTCAGGCGGGGGTTAGTGCCATTGCCGGAAAGGAGATAGAAGAGGTTAACCAGTTTGTTATCAAGCATTTAACCGAAAATTTCCGAAAAATCAGTTCAGAGGCTCCGGAACAACAGGCGCTATTATTGTTTGCGCAAATTGACGGCATTTGTTTGCATTGGCTGCGCGACACCGAGCGCTATCCGCTGGAAATGATGAAACAACTTCTCATCAAACAATATAATCATGTCTACTTCTGATTGGGTAAACCGGGAGCTCTTCCCTTTTACTTCGAGGTATATCAACATTGATGGTCACCAGATACATTATGTAGATGAAGGCTCCGGGCCGGTGATCCTTTTTTCACACGGCACGCCGGAATGGTCCTTCGGCTGGAGGGATCTGATCAAAGGCCTGCGCGGTCAATTCCGCTGTGTGGCACCTGACCTGCTGGGCATGGGCCTTTCAGACAAGCCCGCCGATGCCGATTATTCATGTAAGGCACATGCGGAGCGCATGGCAAAATTTATCGAAAAGCTTGCCCTAAAGGACTTTTCGGTGATTGGCAACGATTTTGGTTTGGCCATTGGACTGAGCCAGGCCATCCGAAGGCCGGAAAATGTGCGTCAAATAAGTATTTTCAATGGCTGGATGTGGCGACTGGATACAGATCCACACTATGCCAAAGCTTCTAAGCTCTTTGATAACTGGTTTGGCAGATTCCTGTACCGGCAATTGAATTTCCCGGTAAATGTGATCATGCCCTCGGTTTTTGGTAATAGAAAAAAATACCTCACACCTGAAGTGCACCGTCATTATAAAATGGCCTGGCCAACCCCTGATTCCCGGGTAGCTACCTATGAATTTGCGCGGGAACTGCTCAATGCCAGCAACTGGTGGGATGAACTTTGGCAGCAACGCCATTTGCTGGATGGAAAACTAAAGCTGATCTTCTGGGGTATGAAAGACAAGGCTATTCCGCCTTATGAACTGGAAAAATGGATTCAGGCCTTCCCTGATGCCCGTGTGATACGTTGCCCGGAAGCAGGGCACTTTGTGCAGGAAGAGGTGCCGGAATTGATGGTGATGGAAGTTGCGAAAGCCTTTGGTTGAAAGGCACGAAGAGGGGGCGCAAAGGCACGAAGACACGAAGGCACGAAGACACGAAGGCACGAAGACACGAAGGCGCAAAGACACGAAGGCGCAAAGACACGAAGGCGCGAAGAGACTTGTTTCTATATGTCCCCTTAGAGTGTGTCTTAGTATCTTCGCACCTTTGTGTCTTTGCGCCTTCGTGCCTTAGTGTCAACTTAGTGCCTTTCAATTAATGATTGTTCTCACCCATGGTTATTTTTTAGCTGAAGACCCGAAGGAGCGGTCTATCATGCGGCCTTATCCGCCGTTGGGCTTGCTGTATTTGTCGGCATGGCTGGAGGAAAATGGGGTAGAGAACGAAGTGTTTGACACCACCTTTTCCACCATGGAGGCTTTGCAGGAACGATTGCTTGAGCGTCCACCGCAGATATTAGCGCTGTATGCCAATTTAATGACGAAGATCAGGCTGTTGGATTTGGTACGCTGGGTTCGTGCACAGGAAAGCCTGAAGGGTACCATGATTGTGCTGGGCGGGCCAGATGTTACTTACAATATTGAAAACTACATTGAACACGGTGCAGATGTTATAGTCCTTGGTGAGGGGGAACAAACGTTGCTGGAGGTAGTGCAGTCGGAAGGAAATTTATCTGCTGTAACTGGCATTGCTTTTCGCCTGCCGGATGGGAGTGTTTTTAAAACTATGGCCCGGGAAAAACTTCGGGATATCGATCAGCTCCCTTTTCCCAACCGATTGAAAATTAATCTTAATCTCTATCTGGACGCCTGGAAAAAGGCGCACGGGAAAAGTGCTATAAGTTTGAGTACACAACGGGGGTGCCCTTATACCTGTAAATGGTGCAGCACCGCTGTATATGGGCAAAGCTATCGAAGGCGAAGTCCGGCCAAGGTTGTGGAAGAAATAGCATGGTTGCAGGCACATTATGATTTTGATCTGATCTGGTTTGTGGATGATGTTTTTACCGTAAGCCACAAATGGTTGAAGGAGTTTCGGGATATACTACAAGAAAAAAGCATCAACATTCGTTTTGAATGCATTACCCGTGCAGATCGGTTAACGGAGGAAGTGATACAGGTATTGAAAGAAGCAGGCTGCTTCCGGGTTTGGATTGGGGCAGAAAGTGGCTCCCAACGAATCATTGATGCCATGGATCGGAGAGTGGAAGTAGGGCAGGTGCGTGCCATGATCCGCGCGGCCAGCGATGCCGGCATCGAAACCGGAACCTTTATCATGCTCGGTTATCCCGGCGAAACGGAAACAGATATCCGGGAAACCGTGCTGCACCTTAAAGCATCCAACCCGGACTTGTTTACCATCACGGTAGCCTATCCCATCAAAGGGACCGGTCTTTATGAAACCGTAAAAGATGACATCATGGCTCCATTGCCCTGGGGTTCCAGCACTGACCGCGATCTGGATTTTCGTCGTACCTATTCCCGGCGTTATTATGATTATGCCGTTCGCTGGACCGTGAATGCCGTGCATTGGCATAAAGCCAGACTATCTGGAAAGGCCCTTAGCTGGCCGGGGGTAAAAGCACTCGGTAAAATGATTGTGGCGAGAGCAGGGATGGGGTTGAATAGATAACAGCCCCGCTGGGGCTTATCCACGCATGTACTCTTCACTCATGTACTACAAATATTTCGCCCCGCTGGGGCTACA
>JBIKUE010000084.1:0-21534 GCA_044347755.1 Saprospiraceae bacterium | reverse complement strand
AATGTTGACGCCCCGCTGGGGCTACAAATGTTGACGCCCCGCTGGGGCTACAAATGTTGACGCCCCGCTGGGGCTACAAATGTTGACGCCCCGCTGGGGCTACAAATGTTGACGCCCCGCTGGGGCTACAAATGTTGACGCCCCGCTGGGGCTTATCCACGCATGTACTCTTCACTCATGTACTACAAATATTTCGCCCCGCTGGGGCTCTTGCTTAGCTTCGTTACGGCGCTCCCGGCGCAAACGGTTTGGCAGTTTTTTTCGGCCCGGGATTATTTGGAAATGCCCAATGGTGCGATGAAATCAGATCGTATTCGTGAGCTGGAATATGATGGCTGGAAAAAATCAGATACCCTCATCGATTTGGATCAGAAAAAGCGGGTCCGTACCGTAGACCTCGCTCCATTAATTGATGAACAGGGAAATGCGGTGTTTTTGGTGCCGGAAGTCAGTCCCGAATTTCCCGGAGGGCCAGGCTCTATGCAGGATTATCTTCAAAATTACCTTGGCGATATCATGGCCGGTCCAAACGAAGGGGTTCAAAACACCGTTTACATCAAATTGGTGGTACAAATCGATGGCTCTGTCAAGGAAGTTGCACCAGCACAATCCTTCCCGGATTGGATTCCGGCAGAAATCCCTCAGCGTTGTCTGGAAGCCGTCCAACAAATGCCCCCATGGACGCCCGGCCAATATCGCGGTCGGCCAGTGAAAGTGGCGGTGCTGGTAGATATTGGGCTGCGGTAGTGGATTATAGCGATTGTCTCACTCAAAGTGAGACAATCGCTATAATCCATTTGTGTATTTTATACACCAACTCACTCAAATTCCTTACCTTTGCCCGTCTTATGACGCAGCAAATCTCCGAATCGCCTGTTATTCAAGCTTCTACTTCTATGGTTGGTAACCTGACTCAAGGTGGCGCTAAACTCAAGCGCATTTTTATTGAACCTAAACTTCCAGAGGGACTTGCACCACTCATGGAGTTGGCCCATAACCTCTGGTGGTGTTGGAACCACGATGCTATTGAATTGTTTCAAAGTATTGATGATCAGAAGTTTACGGCGCTACACCACAACCCTGTGGCCTTGCTGGATGAGCTCAGTATAGAACGTGCAGAAGAACTGTTGGCAGATAAGACTTTTATGGCCAACCTAAAAAAGGTATATCAGGATTTCCGGGATTATCTGGACAAAGCACCCGGTAAAACAGGGCCTCAGATCGCTTATTTCTGCATGGAATACGGCCTGCACCAAAGCCTCCGCCTTTACTCCGGTGGCCTGGGTGTTTTAGCCGGTGATTATCTCAAAGAAATCAGCGACCGAAATGCCAATTTCGTGGCAATGGGTCTGCTGTACCGTTATGGCTATTTCCAACAAGGACTCAGCATCAATGGGGAACAATTGCACCATTCTGATGCCGCCAAGTTTACCCAACTTCCGCTTCAGCCCGTGCGCGATGCCCGCGGAGAATGGATCAAAATCCATGTCAATCTAAGCGGCAGAACCGTTTGGGCCAAAGTCTGGGTATTGCCCGTAGGACGGATGTCGCTCTACCTGCTGGATACAGATATTGATGATAATACCTGGGAAGATCGCAGCATCACCCATCAGTTGTATGGTGGAGATAACGAGAATCGACTTCGTCAGGAACTGTTGCTTGGCATTGGTGGATTGCGGGCTATTGAGGCAATTGGGATAAAACCTGATTTATTTCACCTCAATGAAGGCCATGCATCTTTCCTGGGCCTGGAGCGCCTGCGTAACTATATGAAAGATCAAGGGCTGAGTTTTGAGGAAGCACTGGAAGTGGTACGGTCTTCTCAATTGTTCACCACGCATACCCCGGTTCCTGCCGGTCACGATACTTTTTCTGAGGCACTTCTGCGCGATTATCTTTTCGAATATACCTATGCCCTGGATTTGCCATGGGAAACGCTCATGGGGCTGGGCAGGATGAATGCCTCTGACTCCTCCGAACTGTTCAATGTGAGCCACCTGGCCATCCGAACTTCTCAGGAAGTAAATGGTGTGAGCCGACTCCACGGTGAAGTGAGTCAGCGAATGTTTGAAGAGCTAAATCCTGATTACAATTATGCGGAGAGTAATATTGGCTACGTGACCAATTCTGTACACTTTCCTACCTGGGTGGCTCGCGAATGGCTGGATTTTTACCAGAAAAAACTCGGCAAGGATATTCTGGACCACCAGATTGATAAAAAATACTGGGAAAAGATCCATACCGTTCCGGATGGTGAAATCATGGCCATTCGCCGGTTGCTGAAAAAACGCCTCCTGGACTGGGTACGTCATTCCTTATCAGAAGACCTCATGCGCCGTGGCGAGAATCCGCGCCAAATTTTTGAGATCGTCAATGCCATCAAAGACGATGCGTTGGTGTTCGGATTTGCACGTCGTTTTGCTACCTACAAGCGTGCTACTTTGTTGTTTTCGAATGAAAAACGATTGGCAGACATCGTAAATAACGCAGACCGGCCGGTTATTTTCCTGTTTGCCGGTAAAGCACACCCGGCAGATAAAGGCGGACAGGAATTTATCCGCTTGGTGTACAACGTAACCAAAAATCCGCAGTTCAAGGGCAAAGTCATTTTCCTGGAAAACTACAGCATGGAAATGGCCAAGCTCCTGGTACAGGGTGTGGATGTATGGCTCAATAACCCTACTCGCCCCAAAGAAGCCTCCGGTACTTCAGGCATGAAGGCCGTGATGAACGGAGTAATGAACTTTTCTGTACTCGACGGTTGGTGGTGTGAAGGCTACCGGCCAGGTGCAGGCTGGGCAATTTCTGAAAAAGAAACATACCCCGACCAACCGGCTCTTCAAAATGAGCTGGACGCCGAAACGATTTACAATACGCTGGAAAACGATATCATACCCACTTTCTACGATCAGGATAAAAACGGGATATCAACCCGTTGGGTGAGTCATATTAAAAAGACCATCGCTGAGATTGCTCCTGAGTTTGTAATGGGCCGTATGCTGGATGATTATTTCACCCGTTTTTACAACAAACTGGGTCAGCGAAGTAAGCAGATCAGGCAAAAAGACTTTGCATCTGCCCGCGAACTGGCTCAGTGGAAAGGTCGGTTAAGGGCCAGCTGGGAAGCCATTGAACTGATAGACCTCCAGGCGCCGGATACTTTTAATCGTTCTCTTCCTTTGGGCGGGCAATTTGAAGCCAAGGCTATCCTGAATCTGCAAGACTTACATCCGCAAGATGTGGGTATAGAGGTGGTATTCTACAAACGTGTTTCTGAAAAAGAATTGGGACTGCTTTTTGCTCAGGAAATGAAGCAGACGCACCATAAAGGCGCTGAGGTTACTTATGAATGCTCCTTCGTGCCACAAACGGCTGGTGTATTTGAGTTTGGTTTCCGAGTATTCCCTAAACATCCGCTGCTACCACACCGCCAGGACTTTGGGTTGGTCAGGTGGTTATAGGAACGATGAACGATGGTACGATTGGCACCCACTCAAACGATGCCTTGTCAATCTGAGTTTAGCGAAGGATCTGGCGTAGCGGGTTCCCGCGGAGTGGATTTCACACAGATTTCACACAGATTGGTGCACAGATTTTGCACAGATTACCTGTATGGTTTTGCAGAGGTGAACCACTGTAGCTTGGCCAGATCTTTCGCTATGCTTAAGATGACAAACCTCGTTCCACCGGATACCGTACAAGGTACACCGTAAACCACCTCCATCGTGCCATCTTTCATCGTTCATCTTTCATCACTTATCTTTCATCACTTATCTTTCATCACTCATCTTTCATCACTTATCCTAACCCCGTCTTTCATCACAAATACCACTTTAAGCATGGTGCGGATATTGGTAAGTGGATCATCTTCCACGGCTACGATATCCGCCAGTTTTCCTGGTTCGAGTGAGCCTATTTTGTCGGCCATTTTGAGCATGGTGGCTGCATCAATGGTGGCGGAACGCAGGATATCTGCGTTTTTCATACCTATTTCGGCCATAAGTACAAATTCCTGATTATTGGAACCGTGAGGGGATACGCCGGAATCGGTTCCGAAGGCAATTTTTACCCCTTTATTGTAGGCTTTTCCGGCCGTAGCTTTTAGCTGCGGGCAAATTTCCAGACCTTTTTTGCGGACCACTTCCGGGAAAAAACCCTTGGCGTACTTGGCACTGTCGGCCACGGCCTGCCCGGCAGTAAGGGTGGGTACCAGCCAGGTGCCGTGTTTGATCATGGCCTCCATGGTGGCATCGCTCATAAAAGTGCCGTGTTCAATGGTCAATACGCCGGCTTCCACTGCGCGTCGCATGCCTTCGTCGCCGTGTGCATGGGCTGCTACATCCATCCCCAGATCGCGGGCTGTTTGAACAATGACACTTAATTCGTCCTGAGCATAGTGAGGCAGGGTGCCATCGCGCGCAAGTGAAAGCACCCCTCCGGTGGCGCATACTTTAATACAATCAGCTCCTTTTTTGAACTGTTCCCGAACGGCAGCCCTGCATTCATCCGGGCCATCGGCAATGCCTATTTCCGTTCCGGGAGGATCGAACAAATCCCAACGTGCACCGGTGGTAGCATCGCCATGTCCGCCGGTAATACTCAACAAACGACCAGCTGTTATAATACGTGGCCCTATGGTCCAGCCGCCGTTGATGGCATTCCGAAGGCCAATGTTTACCCCGGTGCCACCCAAATCGCGTACGGTGGTAAAGCCGGCATTCAGGGTGCGCCGGGCATACACAGCTGCCCGGTAGGCGATATCGGCCGGATTGAGGGTGTATTTTTCGTTGTAATACTGCCTGCTCTGCTCCCATTCCAGATGGACATGACAATCAATCAAGCCGGGCAACACGGTTTTGTTTTTCAGGTCAATCACCTCAGCGCCAACGGGAGCTTGAGCGAAGCCAGGTTCGATTCGGGCAATTTTATTCCCTTCCACTACAATGGTGGCATTAAGCATCGCATCGCCTTTCATGGGCAATATGCGCCCACAATGCAGGTACGTGGTTTGAGCATTAAGTGGAGGGATCAGGAAAAACAGCGTAACAAGAAGTAAATACCGCATATGCAGGGAAAGTTAGTGGCAAATTTAGAGAAAATCCAAAACTCACCGCTAAGTACGCAAAGAGGTTAGGGTTCACCGCGAAGTACGCAAAGTGCGCGAAGCGCATTCCCACTTTGCGTACTTCGCGTACTTTGCGGTGAACCACCCTTCTTAGATTTCTTCCAAATTAGCCTCCCCCAAACTGCTTTACAAGTATATGACATTGACGCGGGGCCGTCCGGATACTTTTGCCATACTTTTTTTGCAACCTGACTGAAACCCTGTGCCATTCGACCATGTTAGACGGCTTTCATATATTGACCTTAACACACCGCGATGCTCCGCTTGAAACGCTCGCACATGCCGTTGTGCCCGGCGAGAACACTGAAGGTGTGCTTCAGCAACTGAAAAATGCATTGGGTTGGGAGGAGTTGCTTTATCTGGCAACCTGTAACCGCGTTACCTACGTTTTTTACACCCAACAACCGGTTTCGGAACAACTTCCCATGGAAGTGCTTCAACAGGTGCGGCCTGAACTTGCCGAAGAAACTGTATTGAAAACGGCCTCCCGTATGCGATTGTTGCATGGCAATGAAGCCGTTACACACCTGCTGGAAGTTGCCGCGTCCATGGATAGTCTGGTTGTAGGTGAACGTGAAATTATCCGTCAGTTGCGCCAGGCCTTTGATCAGAGTCGCCACTGGCATCTTACGGGCGACCATCTTCGTCTGCTCATGGGTTTTACCATTGAAACGGCCAAGGAGATTTATACTCATACCGGGATAGGTCGCAAAGCATTGAGTGTAGTGGCATTAGCGTTTGGTGAAATGCAGAAAACCCAGTTACGCCCGGATGCCCGCTTGTTGTTGGTAGGAGCTGGAGAAACAAATGCACTTTATGCCAAATTTCTGGTAAAAGCTGGCTATAAAAACGTGACGGTTTTCAATCGCACGTTCGAAAAAGCGCAATCAATAGCTTCGGCAAATAACTGGCGCGCTTTGTCGCTTGACGAACTTGCCTTTTACTCGGAAGGTTTCGATGCCCTTGTAGTATGTACCGGCGCAACCTCGGCTATTATCACTCCGGATGTTTATCGCCAACTTTTGGCCGGTGAAACCGGAAAAAAAGTAGTAGTGGATTTGTCTGTTCCACACAATGTATCCCGGGAAACAACCATGGAATTCCCGCTGACATACATTGAGATTGAAGGACTTAAAGAAACTGCAAATCAAAATCTCGCGTACAGGGAGCAAGAGCGCGAAAAAGCCGCAAGCCTTATTCAGGAGCGTATCTATGATTTCCGAGACCGGTGGCATGAGCGACAAATAGAACGCGCGCTGGCCCATATACCGGAGGAAGTAAAAGCCGTAAAGGATCGTGCTGTGAATGAGGTATACGGCAAAGAATTTGCCCAACTTGATTCAGAAGCTCAGGATCTGGTGCTGCGCATGCTGGGATACATGGAAAAAAAATGCGTGGCTATTCCCATTAAAGCCGCAAAAGATATTGCCCTTCGGGGGAAAAAGCAGACAAAAAGGATACCTTTGTCTGCATGATACAACTCCATTACCTGCTCCTCTTATTTCCTTTTTGCCTTCCGGCACAAGGAGGGTTTGTATCCTCGAATCTGCCCATTATGCTGATCCATACCAACGGGCAGAGCATTCCGGATGAGCCCAAAATAGATGTGGTGATGCAGATCATCGATAATGGCCCCGGTCAACTCAACAACATCAACGACGCGCCCAATCATTTCAACGGCTCCATTGGTATAGAACAGCGCGGCAGCACCTCCAATTTTTTCTCTGATAAAAAGCCTTATTCTATAGAGATCAGGGATGCTTCAGGAGGGGATATGGATTTCCCTTTGTTAGGCATGCCAGCCGAATCAGATTGGGCCTTACTAGCGCCTTTCAATGATAAAACGCTGATCCGGGAGGCATTGATTTTTCAGCTTTCCAGAGAAATTATGCCCTGGGCGCCTCGAACCCGTTTTGTAGAATTATTCCTTAATGGGCATTATGAGGGCGTTTATATGGTGACCGAAAAGATCAAAAGAGATAAGAATCGGGTAAATATTGCCAAACTAGAGGCTACAGATCTGGGTGGTGATCCCCTCACTGGTGGATACATCCTGAAGTTGGATAAAACAACAGGAACCCCTAACGAAGGATGGACCTCTCCATTCCCTACCCAACCAGGCGGTTGGCAAACAACTCTTTGGCAGGTAGAATACCCTAAACTTGGCGACTTGCAACCTGTGCAAAAAGATTATATCCAGCAATGGATCACCGGGTTTGAATCGGTTATGAGCGGCCCCAATTTTGCACATCCGGATAATGGGTATACGAAATATGTAGATGTGCCTTCCTTCCTGGATTTTACGCTGATTAATGAAATGGCCAAATGCGTTGATGCATACCGTATCAGCACGTTCTTGTACAAGGATAAAGACAGTAATGATCCGTATTTGCATGCCGGACCCGTTTGGGATTTCAATATTGCCCTGGGTAATGCGGGGTATTGTACGGCGGAAAATCCGGAAGGCTGGATTATAGATTTCAACCAGTTCTGCCCGGGCGATAACTGGGTGGTTCCATACTGGTGGCCTCGCATGTGGGAAGATCCATTGTATCGGACTCAGTTAAAACAGCGTTGGGCAACGCTTCGTGCTGGGCCTCTGTCTGATGCAAACATATTTGGAAAGCTGGATTCGCTTACCCAATTGCTGAATGATGCACAGGTGCGAAATTTTGAGCGCTGGCCGGTGCTTTACACCTGGCAATGGCCCAATGTGTATTGTTGCGGCTCCTATGAAGAGCATGTTGCTTTTATGCGTAACTGGCTTAAAGCCCGACTCGAATGGATGGACGCCAATGCCAAAACATTGGTGACATTTGAAACGCCGGGATCATTGACAGAAACGGAGGTGTTCCCCAATCCGTCGGCAGATTTCATCTATTTTACGCTGCCAGAGTATTCCTATGGCCAGGCTGATCTCCGTATTTTTGACCTGAACGGACGGTTGATGGAACAGGTGCAGATGGTGTCAAATACCTCATTGTTCACCTATGATGCCCGCCGTTTACCGACCGGCTTGTTTGGATTCCAGATCATCCAGGAGGGCAGGGTGGTAAAAAGCGGAAAAATAAGTCGTATCCCATGACCGACATTGCCGTCATAGGAGGCGGCGCCGCGGGTTTTTTTGCGGCCATTACAGCCGCAGAATCCAATCCGGATTGCAGGGTAACCATTTTTGAGCGCGGCAAAAACGTGCTGGAAAAAGTGCGCATTAGCGGTGGAGGCCGCTGCAACGTAACGCATGCCTGTTTTGATGCCCGGGAGCTGGTCAAGAACTACCCGAGAGGCAGTCGTGAGTTGCTTGGCCCATTTATGCAATTTGGCCCGGAACAAACCGTAGATTGGTTCGAAAAACGAGGAGTTATACTCAAAACCGAGGCAGATGGACGAATGTTCCCTGTTACCGACGATTCTCAGACCATTGTTGATTGCCTGGAACGGTCAGCGTTTCGGGCGGGTGTTCAGGTGCGCACCAGCACAAGGGTGGATCAGTTGGAGCCTCTGCCTGACGGGAGTTGGCGGGTTGGCCCGGAAATATTCCAAAAGGTTATGGTGGCCAGTGGCAGTAACCCTGCAATCTGGGAAAAGCTTCAGTTGCTTGGACACAACATTATTCCTCCGGTACCCAGTTTGTTTACCTTTAATACCAAAGATACCCGCCTGCGTGATCTTTCGGGCGTATCCGTACAGGATGTATTGTTGCGTATTCCAGGCGCCAAATTATCCGCAAGAGGGCCACTGTTGATTACCCATTGGGGCTTAAGCGGACCGGCCGTGTTGCGGTTGTCGGCCTGGGGAGCCCGCGATCTTTTTGCCATGGGTTATAAGTTTCCGTTAGTAGTTAGTTTCACGGCAGATCAGCACCCGGATTTGGTCATGGAAATGATGTTAAAAACTCGGAATGAGTTTGGAAAAAAACAGGTAGCTAACCAGTCTGCTGCTGCCATTCCAACCAGGTTATGGCAGCACCTTACGGAAGCAGCAGGGATTAGCCAGGAGAAACGCTGGGCTGATCTTGGTAAACCAGCCTTGCAAGCTCTGCACCAGCAAATAACAGCGGCAAATTTCTCCATTACCGGTAAAAGCACTTTTAAGGAGGAGTTTGTTACGGCTGGCGGGGTATCACTCAGAGAGCTAAACTTCAAATCTTTTGAAAGTAAGTTGTGTCCTAATTTATTTATGGCCGGTGAAGTGCTGGATATAGATGCTATCACTGGTGGATTTAATTTTCAGGCAGCCTGGACCGGTGGTCGACTGGCGGGTCTGGCCATGGCGAATGGGAGCGAATAAGTTATTTGATCATTGTGAATCAGAATACTTGGGGGGAAAGGATTCATACTTACTATTTATTTTGTTTGGCGCCGTTTTTCAAAATGATTTTAGAATATAATTGTTTTATTTTAATTAAAACAAAAAGTTTTTTCTAAAAATTTACATTCCTGGCTTGCACAGATAAAAAAAAAATGACACCTTTGTAGCTCTTTTGGGAAAGCGTCCCTTTATCATTAGTCAGGAGGTCGTGAAGGCCTTTTAGGCTAACTTTTCGGAGGGGTATCAATTTAAGTTTTCGTGGTTTAGCAAACAGCAACACATTAGTAGTCAGTGTTGCCTGAACACAGCACAGTCCCTACTTTTTCGGCATTACTTTTTGTTGCCGGTAAAAGCTAATCAGTGTCTGCCTTTCGACTTTGTACGGTACGTACAGGAGCAAGCCTTTTGCGGCCCTTCTCATACCCTGCCAACTGAGAACTAAGATTAAAGTACATCACATTTAAACAGCAAGCAGGATGACGCCACAACAACAATCCGCGCCGCTCAAAGTGGTTTTTAGAGGCCACCTTGAATTTGGTTCCCAGCGAACCTACGAAATGGTATTGAAGCACTGGAACAACCGTGTGGAGAACTATTTTAGAGCTGATGTGCTCTTCACTGCGGAGCAGGTATTCCATGAAGATGGCTACTCGCTGAATGTGCCACAGCAAACGCTGATGAGCTCACAAAAGCGCTATCGCAGTACAACAGCCTTGCTGTATGAAGTTGCCCAATTTGCACTTGCCGGGAATGTTGGCGCCTGGTGGGTACAAAACGGCAAAGTGCTGGATCAACACCTGATCGAGCCAAAGTCAGACAAGGTGGCAGTGTCTGAGTTTTTGCGTGGTCGGGAACTGGTACAACAAGGCGGTATGGAACAAGCCTCCGAGGCCCTTACCAATGCCATTGAAAAATACTCGCGTCATGCACTGGCGTACGAACGCCGGGGTTATGTGAACTATAAGTTGACTAATTACAACGACGCGCACTACGATTTTTCCAAAAGTATTGCCATTTATGCCCACAATCCGGAGCCGTTTTATGGCCGCGGCAAGGTATATATGTTGAGAAATGATTGGGAAAATGCTATTTTGGATTTCCAGGCAACCATCGAACGGTCGTTGGCTGTACAGCCTATCTATTGGCTGGCGCGCATGCGCAGGGCGGAATCCTTTTTTCATCTCAAACGTTACGCAGAGGCCATCCCAGATCTCAAATTTTTCCTTCAGCGATCCTTTGCTGAAAGTGATCCCAACTTCCGTCTTCGCTCCAAAGCAGAATTCCTTATGGCGGAATGTGAGAAATTGAAGTAGACGGCTTACGGTGGACGGCCTACGGTTGACGGAGTGTCAATCCCTAACGGATAATTTTAAATAAAAACAGGTTTGTTATCTCACCAAGATAACAAACCTGTTTTCATTCCATCGTACATCGTCCACCTACGTCACCGACCTGAGGAATCCCCACAGACCGAAAATTTCCACTAATAATAAAATGACCGCCACTGCTATACACCAATGAAAATAATCGGTGGTGCGACGTATAGTGCTCACTTCGATTTTGGTTTTTTCCAGTCGGTCTATTTCTCCATAAATAAATTCCAGATCGCGTTCTGACCGTGCCCGGTAAAATCTTCCGCCGGTGGTTGCAGCCATTTCTTCCAGAAGTTGTGTGTCAAATCGCATGTAGCGTGGTGCAAAAGAATAGGAGCCGTCCGGATTGCGTTGTGCAGGCGACATAACCACTCCCTCTGTTCCTATTCCCACGGTGTACACCCGGATACCCAATGTTTTGGCAATTTCTGCTGCCTGCATAGGCGCAATGTACCCTGCATTGTTTTCACCATCTGTAATCAGCACTACAATTTTGGTTTTGGACGGACTGTCTTTTAGCCGGTTTACAGCAGTGGCCAGTCCCATGCCAATAGCAGTGCCATCTTCCAATCGGCCCACCGTGAGCTCATTGATGAAGGATTTTACTACTTTTTTATCAATGGTGAGCGGGCACTGGGTGAATGCCTCAGCAGAGAAAGCCACCAGTCCAATGCGGTCATGGGGACGTTTTTCCACAAAATCAGCAGCAACCTGTTTGGAAACGACAAGTCTGTTCGGTTCAAAATCCTTGCTTAACATGGAAGGAGAAATGTCCATGCTGAGCACAATATCCAGCGCATCCGCTTTAATTTTTTCTTCATTCCAGTTGCGTTGCGGCCGAGCCATGGCCAGTATCAGAAAGGCCAATGCCAGCCAGCGTAACCAGATCCATTTGCTCCGTACTTTAGATTTCCATCCCGGGACATAGTCTGCTGTGCCGGCTTGTGGCATACGCATGGCATGGGGCTTTTGTCCCCGACGAATGAACCAGGCCAATGGAAGCAGCAATAGTAGCCAAAGAGGAGCAGCTAGGGTCATTGTGGATTCGTTTCGGGATTATCAAGGGTGATGGGCTGCGTATCCAATATGAGCTGACGGGCCAGGGAAAAGGAGGATTCGTAAAATGATTCCTCCGGAATGCTTCGGGCAAATTTGGCCAGGTCTGCCTGTTCCAGCAATTGCTGCAATGGGGCGATTAAGGGGTTGGGGAATTCCAGTCCCTGAAGGGCCTGAACGGTTTCATGGGTTGTGGATTCCAATGCGGGTATCTCGAAACGTTTCTCCAGGTATTCGCGGAGAATATCGGTTAGTTCAGCGTAATGTTCTTTGACCTGGCCTGCGGCAATTCGGTTTTTTTGCCTCAGCGCATCCAGTTTTTTAAGGGCCAGTTCATGCGGTGGAAGCGCCATCGACCTGCTCAGAAGCCGCGCTTTTTGCCGCCTGAGTGCCAGCGTATAAAAGAGCCATAGCAGTGCCAGCACCGCTAAAACACCCATTACCCAGGGCAAATAATCGGTCCAGTCTGATGCCTCCCGGTGAATATCCTTAATGGGCGCCATGTCGTTCAGGTCGTCTGGCGCCGGGGTGGCCTTCACCACCAAGTCCAGGGTGTTGGTTTGCAACGTATCGCCATTGCGCAATGGGATGTTCAGTGGGGGTAATGAAAGCGTGTCTTCATCAAAAAACAACACGGTGAGCTTCTTGCTGAAATATCCTTTTTCGTCGGCAATCCAGTTGCTTTGTTCCACAATGTTTTCAAAGGGAATAAAGCCTTCCCAGCCGCTGAATTTCAGGGAGTCTGAAGGCTTTCCCAGATGGGAAGGGTACAAAAGATACAGGTTGAGCGGGTTACCTGTTTCCACATGGCTGCTATCGGCCGTGAGGACAACTTGTGCTTGACTTGGCAAAACAGCCAGGCAACAAACTATTAACAGGATCCAGCGAAACCTTGTTTTACTCATTTTTTAGCTCTTTTTTCAAAAAAGTGGAGTAAAGCAGAGGCGTATGATTCTGAGGTTTGGAGGCTCAGAAAATCAGCGCCGGCACTGCGAAATGCTGCCATGGCGGCGGTTTTGTTTGCATCAAATTTTTGGGTCCAGGCTGCACGAAAAGCCGGACTGGAGGTGTCCAGCCAGGTCATTTGGCCTGTTTCGGCATCGCGGGTGTGTAGCAAACCTACATCTGGCAGCTCACGCTCCCGTTCATCCCAGCAATGGATGCCCACGCAATCGTGCTTTTGTGCCAGCGTGCGCAGCGCAGCGTCATATCCGGTAGCCTGAAAGTCAGACAGCAGAAAGCATACACTTTTCTTTTTCAGGACGTTACGTATAAAGTGAACAGCGGCTCCCAGATCTGTTCCACGTTCGGCAGGCTGTACGTTCAACAGCTCCCGAATGATGCGCAGGGTGTGTTGCCGGCCTTTTTTAGGCGGTATGTAAAGTTCGGGCTGGTTGGAGAAAAGCAGTAGCCCTACTTTGTCGTTATTGGAGTCGGCACTGAAAGCCAGCAACGCGCAAATTTCGGTCAGTAACTCCTGTTTCCACTGGCCGGTGGTGCCGAAAAAGGACGAGCCGCTGATGTCTACCATCAACATAACGGTAAGTTCCCTTTCTTCTTCAAAAATTTTGATGTGTGGCTCCCCGGTACGGGCCGTTACGTTCCAGTCGATGTCCCGGATATCGTCGCCAAACTGATATTGCCGCACTTCACTGAACGACATACCGCGACCTCTAAAGGCACTATGGTAACCTCCGGTAAACAGGTTGCGTGTAATCCTGCGGGTTTTGATCTCAATCTTGCGGACTTTTTTAATCAGTTCTTCCATACAGGGAGCAGGACCGCCGTTGAGTCCGGCATTTATTTCAAAATCAGGTTGGAGTCTATCCCCGTTTCCCCGGAAACCAGGGTTTTACCATCCCGCGCCCAACTGTAGATGCCGCCCGCCAGCTCGTAGATCCGTACAAAACCCAGCTCTTTCATTTTATCAGCGGCTTTCAGACTTACCGTGCTCGACATATCATACACGATCACAGGCGCCTGTTTATTTAATTGCTGGATGCGCCGATCAAAATCTGTTGCAGATGCATCGCAATTCACAGATCTGAAGATATGGCTGGTACGGTACTCCAGTTCCGAACGTACATCTACTATTAGGATATTGGGGTCTAATCGTTTTAAGGAATCAATTTCTTTAGGCCATACCCGCATAATGGTAGAATCCTGAAGCGCTCCGGCCAGGCCAGTCATTTTTTGAGACTCCGGCTTATTTTGACAAGAAAAAATGGCAAACGTTGCTGCAAAGACAAAAAATAGGTAACGCATTGGAGGTAAAGTTAACAGCATACGATAGATGAATGAGATCTAAGCGGAGCATGAGGTGCTCCACTTAGATCTCCAAACATTTCAGGTTATTGCTTTTTATCGCTATTGTCTGGTTTTTCTTTGGGCTTTTGAGGCCCACCACCCTGGTTTTTATTGGGATTGGGTGGCCTTTGATCCTGCTTTGGCCGGTCGCCCTGGGGTTTTTGATCCTGGCGGTTCTGAGGGGGGCGGTTTGGATTAGGCTTGCCTTGTGGCGGACGGTTGCCTTGTCCTCCACCCTGTTGATGGCCAGGTCGGTCGTTTCGGCGCGGAGGAGGTCCTTGCCGTTTGCCTTGAAGGGCATCGTTTTGCGCTGCTTTTTCAACGGCAGCGGCTGCAGATTGAGAGCGGTCGCGATTTTTGCTGCGTTTTTTCTTGCGTTTATTCCGCTTTTCAATAGGCAGCTGAATCACATCATGCACGTTTTCGAAATCTGGTTCAGCTTCTTCAGGTTCTTCCACATCGGGCGCCGGAGCCATAGCCAGAATGTCCTCCAGGCTGCCGGGAAGCTTGCCTGATTTGATCATTTCAATCGCCTCCCAAATCTGGTCTACATGAATCGGGTAGAGTTTGCCCCGATCCTCCGCGTAGGTATAGAACATCAGACGTTTGAATACATCTGTTTTGATCAGAATAGCCAGTCCTGCCTGGGTTTTGAGGCGCTCGGCGCGATCAGGGAAGTCTTCCAGGGCATCAATATAGGTATCTAACTCATAGTTGAGGCAACATTTGAGTCGGCCGCACATGCCACTGAGTTTGGTCTGGTTAATGGCCAAATTCTGATAACGTGCCGCGGCAGTATTTACGCTTTTGAATTCGGTAAGCCAGGTAGAGCAGCACAATTCACGGCCACAGTTCCCCAATCCGCCGATACGTGCAGATTCCTGGCGTGCGCCGATTTGGCGCATTTCTACTTTTACTTTGAAGTCGCGGGCGTAATGGCGAATGAGTTCGCGAAAATCTACCCGGCCATCGGCAGTATAATAGAAGGTGCATTTCCGGCCGTCGCCCTGAAATTCCACATCCCCGATTTTCATGTTGAGGTCCAACGAGCGGGCAATGGCCCGGGCATGGATCAGGATATCACGCTCTTCTTTACGCACTTCATCCAGTCGTTCCACATCGCGGTCATGCGCTTTGCGAACTACCTGACTCAGGCGCGCGTCCGGGCGTACGCGCTTGCGTTTCATCTGCATGCGCACCAGTTCGCCGGTGAGGGAAACTTTACCCACGTCAAAACCGCCGGAAGCGCACTCCACCACTACCCAGTCGCCGGTAGTGGCGCGGGTATGTTGCGGATTCTTGAAGAATTCCTTGCGCGATCCGTTTTTAAAACTCACCTCTACCACGTCAAATGGGCGAGGATCTGAAATTCCCTGAGCCGCGATCCAATCATATGTATTGTGGCGGTTGCATCCGCCTGAGGCGCATCCGCCATTAGAGCGGCAGCCACTTACACTATCTTTACCTGTTGAACAGGAGCATCCTATACATCCCATGTTTTGTTTTTGGAATTGAAGAACTTTGAGGAGCAAAAGTAACAAGGCTACGGGCAAATTCTTCCCTTTTTGGAAATTGCCTTACAGCAGCAGCAAGAAAAGTCTACTCACCACACAAATTCCGGCGGTTATGGCAAAGTATCGCTGCAAATTCGGACGAAAAAGGCGCATTACCCCGCCGATTAAAATACTGGGAATAGCCATGCCCAGGGGAATACCTCCATATACTTTTTGGCCCATTTTGCCGTCGTTGAATTGGTGAGCCACAAAATATTGAGCTATTCCTACCATCAAAGTCAGCATCAGCACCATGCCCATTTTTTTCCAGGAAAATCGGGTTTCTTCCATAGGTTATCAAGATTTCATGATCCGATGCATCCGGATAGAGGTATCCAGAAACAGGATCTTAGGGTTTGCGTTGCGTTCTATATAGTACACGTTGTCGTTCAGCAGCTCTGCTATTTGCACTATTTTGTCAAAATCAAGCACTTTAGCCATGTTTTGGGCTGTAGCCAGTTCGTCGGGGCGCAACCGAAGAAGCGTGCTTCCGGTACTGATCAACGATAGCATTTCGCGCAAAAAATGCAGCCCATACTGCAAAAACTGTTTTTGATTTTCGCGCCCTAAACGGGCAAATTCTTCGGTCCAGCGCACCATTTCCACAGCGTGCCCGCGCCAGCATTTACGGAGCCAGTCAAGCAATAGCTGGGCATCGTCGTTGGCGGGTGTATCCGCCAGGCTAAGTGCCGCTCCAAAATCACCGCCACTCAAAAAAGCGATCTGGCGGGCGCGTTCAGGGTTCAGGCCGCGTTGAGCAACCAGCCCTTGCATCACCTCATCATCAGAGAGTGGATCCAGTTTGACCAACTGGCAGCGGGATAAAATGGTATTCAGGATCAGGTCCTGATTTTCTGCCACCAGCAAAAAAATGGTCTGCTCAGGCGGTTCTTCTATGAGTTTTAACAAACGATTGCCTTCTTTCCCAAGATACTCCGGCAGCCACATGATGAGGATCTTATACCGACCTTCAAAGGCTTTAAGGCTTAGTTTTTTCAGAATGGCGTTACATTCTTCTTTGTTAATATTACCTTGTTTGTTCTCCGCGCCCAACCGCTGCAGCCAGCTATTGGCATCGGCGTAGGGTGCTTCTGCCAGGAATGCACGCCATTCTTTGAGGAAATCGGTGCTTACGGCATTGGTTCCAACGGTTGGGAAAGAAAAATGAATGTCGGGGTGGATATATTGCGCAGCTTTTCGGCAGGCAGCACATTCCCCGCATGCTTCAACCCGTTCCGCCGCTTCCTGTATTACGGGTTCGGCCGGACCAAACAATCCACCATCGTCTGCATCCGGAGGGCCGCCGGCTTTTTCACATTGAAGTAATTGGGCAAAAGCCGTGGCCATGGCAAGGCCGCCACCACCAGTGGTGGACAAAAAAAGCAGAGCGTGTGGCACTCTGCCACCTGCCGCCAGTGCGCTCAAAAAATCCTTGGTACGTTGTTGCCCGACTATTTGTTGCATACCGCGGCGAAGATAGTGGATGGAATTGTTTGAAGGGTTTGAATTGTTTGAAGGGTTTGAATTGTTTGAATTGTTTGAAGGTGGCCCAACATTTGTAGAAAGGTATAATTTTGCGCGTATCTTTTTAAAAAAGCTACCAGACATTCATTGTTGTTATTCAAAACAGATTCAATATGGAACTATTAGGCATTGGCTCCCGGGTGAAACACCCTGCTTACGGAGATGGTGTAGTTGTGCGGCTGCATGTGGCAGCGTACGAAGTATGTTTCATGCAATTCGGCCTGAAAATGGTTGGGAAAGACTATTCCGGCTGGCAGGTAGTGGAGCGAATCGTTCCGGAAGAGTCGGTATCATTCACGGAGGCCGAACAATCGCTGGTGCGTATTCTAAAAACCTGGGCAGGAGTAAATCTGGATTTAGTTCCGCTGGGCGATCGATGGAAAAACGGCAAGATGATCCTTCAGGCCGACGGAGTGCAGCCTAAAGAAGTGCCGATCGACACTTTTTTTCATAAAATTGTGATGATGCGCGATCGTCTGCGCGTGCTGGAACAAAACATCAATGCGCACAAAAAACTCGACGATGAAGATAAGGTTAATCTTCAGCAATACATCACGCGTTGTTATGGCAGTATGACCACCTTTAATGTGCTGTTCAAAAACCGGGAGGATTATTTTGTTGGGGAGAGCGGGAAGGAGTGATGCAAAAGTTAGGGGTCCTTTGGGAGGTCATTTGGGTCATTTAGGGGTCATTTGGGTCATTTAGGGGTCATTTGATCATCACGGGTTGTCATCCTGAGCGTAGCGAAGGATCTGGCCAAGCCTCTTACAGAGTATATTCAATATACATCAGACTCAGATCCCTCGCTACGCTCGGGATGACAACTCACGTTGAGTAAATGACCCCTAATGACCTTAATGACCCCTAATGACCTTAATGACCCCTAAATACCCGCTCACAGATTACGGCCGTGGTGCGGTTTCGACCTTTTTATTTTTGAGGTTCTCATTCAAAAACTTCGTCATCAGGGTATACAAGTGAATCTTGGCATTCCCTCCTCCTATGCCGTGATTGCGGTTGGGGTAGATCATGGTATCGAACTGCTTGTTTTTGGCTACCAGTTCGTTGGCCATTTCTGCGGTGTGCTGAAAATGCACGTTATCATCTGCCAGGCCGTGCACCAGCAGGTAAGAGCCTTTGAGCTGCTCGGCGTAGTTGGTGGGTGAGTTCAATTCGTAGCCGTCTTCGTTTTCCTCATGGGTTTGCATGTAGCGCTCGGTGTACACGGAGTCGTACCATTTCCAGTTAGTTACCGGAGCTACCGCGATAGCCGCCTCAAACACATCGCTGCCTTTGAGGATGCAGTTGGTGCTCATATACCCGCCATAACTCCATCCAAATATCCCGATTCGGCCGGCATCCACGAAAGACAGGGCGCCCAGGTGTTTGGCAGCCTCAATCTGATCGGTCACCTCGTAATGCCCCAGCTGTTTGTAGGTCATTTTTTTGAACTCCTCTCCACGCGCGCCGGTGCCGCGGTTGTCTACACAAGCCACCACATATCCCTGTTGGGCCAGCATCTGGAACCACCAGTAATTGGCGCCTTTCCAGGCATCGGTTACCTGCTGACTGCCCGGGCCGCCGTACACGAACATCAAAACCGGTAATTTTTGGTTTTGATAGGCCGGGTTGGTCGGTTTGATCATCCAGCCGTTGAGTTCCACCTGATCGGAAGTTTTGAAATCGAAAAACTCAACCGGGATAGTTCCGTATTCGGCTTGTTTGGCGCGCAGCTCGGTGTTTTGTTCCAGGCTGCGGATCACCTTGCCTTTGCGGTCGCACACGCTGTACTGGGGCGGGGTATTGGCGGTGGAATAACTGTGTACAAAATAATCAAAGGTGCTGCTCCACTGGGCGCTGTTGGTGCCCACGGCTTTATTGATTTTGCGCGGCTTTTTGCCTTTGAGCGTGGTTTCAAACAGCTCCCGGGCCATGGGCGTTTTGCTGGCAGCCTGGAAATAAACCTTTCTCTTGGCCTCATCCAAGCCATAAAACGCGGTGACATCCCATTTTCCCTTGGTAATGGCCGCTACTTCTTTGCCCGACATATCGTAGCGGTAGAGGTGGTTGTAGCCGCTTTTTTCGCTTTGCAGGATAAAACCGGAGCCGTCTTTCAGGAAGGTAACATCATGTAAATCAATATAGTACTTGCTGTTTTCTTCGTGCAGCAGGTTGCATTGGCCAGATTTCGGATCAGCCAGCAACAGGCGTTGGGTGCTTTGGTGGCGATTCATCCAGGTAAGGCAAAGTTTGCCGGAGGGCGTCCAGGCCAGGCGCGGCAGATAATCGTCGAGCCGACCGTTTTTGCTTTCCCGATTGGGGATGTTCACCTCCACCGATTTGGCGCTGGCCAGCTCGTAGATATGCGCGGTGACGATGGCGTTGTTTTCGCCCACCTTGGGGTATTTGAAGGTCACGTTTTCCGGGTAGGGTTGTCCGCGGAACATTTCCATGGTCATTTCCGGCACTGCCCGCTCATCGAAGCGCAGATAGGCCAGGTAGCGCCCGTCGGGGCTCCATTGGAAAGCGCGCACCAGTTCGAATTCCTCTTCATACACCCAGTCGGACGCGCCGTTGATGATTTCGTTTTGTTTGCCGTCGGTGGTAACGCGGGTTACCAGGCCGCTGCCCAGATCCTTAAAGTACAGGTCATTTTTGACCACAAAAGCCACTTTAGCGCCATCTGCGGAGAAGGTAGCGTAGCGTTGTTTGGCAGCCGTGGCCCCGTCTTTGATGTACACCACTTGCTGGTCGAAGAGCTTGGTCAGATTTTTCGATTTCAGGTCCAGCACAAAATAATCGGCCTCCGAGCTCCAGCGGAATAGGGGTGTGGAATTGGTGCTCAGCAGCATTTTAGACTCGTCCGGGCTGAAGGAATACCCATCAAAGGCGCTTTTCCAGCCATTATCGGCCGAAGTAAGGGTAGCTGCATCTACCAGCGTGCCGGATTTTTCGCCGGTGCGCAGATCGTACTGCACAATGGTATTGCCTTCGAGGCGGGTGTAGTGTACCCCGTCTTTCTGGAAATTAAACCCGGGGATTCCTTTGGTGGCGAAGGTTCCTTTTTGCCAGATATCTTCCAGCGTAATGGGTTTTTGGGCCAAAAGGGAAAGGCCTGGGAGCAAGAGCAGGACTAAGGTGCAGAAACGGCGCATGCGTATGGGTTTTGTGCCGCAATAATAGGGTGTAGAGAAGGGATGGGGAAGAGATTTAGGCAAAAGTGGGGAAATTGGGGGGATAGGGGTGGATTTGGAGATTTTGCTTAGTTTAGTGCGGTAGTGTGGAGTGGGTGGGTTTTCAGTCGCGCTTTGGCCTTCCCGAAGAATTTGGGAATACCAAAGCGCGACTGAAAATAGTTAAGATTTTGTTAAATATAAAAATTTAACAAAATCTTATATCAGATTGTAATACTTTAGTCGTTAAGTATGTACTCGCTCAATTCATGATTTGCGCGGCCTCTGAGCTTCTTGTTTGTATAGTAAAAATTATTAATCTCCAAAAAACAGTTAGTGTTTACTTTTGACTCTAAATTAACCAACTAATATTGTGGCCGATTATAGCCTGAACTAAGTAGAAAATTACCAAAAGACTTTTACACCTTTAAAAAAAAATACATGAAAAAATATATTTTATTGATAATGGCTTCCATGTTTTATGGAACGATTAATGCCCAGTGTTTTTTGAGTAAATCTATAAAGAGTGTTACAGTCAAATTTTCTCCAGAGTACAATCTCTATACAAAATTCCAAACACGCAATCTAAAAATTAAAGGACTCCCGTCATCAGGATATAGAATTCATGTTGACATAAATAAGTCCCTTAGAAAGGGGTTTGGTATTGGGGCTGGAGTAAGTTATGGATCAATAAAATCAAACCTCGTCAATGAAGGGTATAATGAACTCCCTATAACAATTAGTCACCAGTATAAGATCTATTGTATTTCTACTAATGTACAATATTTCGTACAGAAACAACTATTTGCCGACTTGGGGGTAGGTCTATTGGCATTTAATCAACATAGTCGATTAACAAATGATATAACATTTGCACCATTTCTAGATTTTTCATTTGGATATCAACTGCCAATAAAGAAAATGTATTTTTTGGTTCAGCCTAAATTCCGATATATGTACCCTGGATTTGGATCTAACGATTTGGAATTTGCCAAAATTCTTCCTTCCATTGGCCTTGGCCTTGAGGTTGGATTGAAATACTATTTCAAAATGCGCGATAAACCCTTTATTCTAGAACAAAGAATTAATTAACTATGTAATAATAAATTTTG
>JBIKUE010000178.1:0-7643 GCA_044347755.1 Saprospiraceae bacterium | reverse complement strand
TTTGGCAAAAACAGAAATTATTCACATCCCTATTTAAGGATGATGTGAATAATTTAAAAGCCAACCTTTTTAAACAATTGATTCTCAATGCTACTAGGGCCGCATAAATGGCTAAAGTCCAGCTAAGTACTGAGGCCTTCTCATAAGTATTTTTTCACCGCCGAGGCACGGAGATGCAGTGTGTTAACATGTTGATTATCAATCACTCTGCGTCTCCGCGCCTCGGCGGTGAAAATAAAAAGCAACTTGTGAGACAGCCTATAATCGATTTCCTGCAAGCAAATAGTCAATTCGCCTCAAAAACGAGTTATTCCACCATGAAATCCTAAAGCATTTTATGTGCCGTATCAAATGGTCAGGCAGTCTGATTATCTTGCCTGTTTTAGTTATTTTTCATATTTCCGTAAACGCACAGTCCAGGTTTGTTCCGGCTCTATGGACAAAACCGGATGGTACACAATCCAATATCTTAATAGCGTTTGGGCAATGGAATATCACACCCCGTCAAATCAAATATAAAAATTCAGAAGATGCTCAGGAGCGGGCATTAACACCTGTCCAAGTACAATCACTCCATGTTTATGCCCAAAAAGAAGAACGATATTTGGGTAAAGAAGTCAATCTAGCTATTTTTTCGAAAGATCCATCTGAGAACAGTACCTTTTTTCAGGAAAAGAAATCTGTTTTCTTGCGTACTTTGGTTGAAGGCAAATTGAGTTTGCATAGTTACGTAGATGAAAATCGTATAGCCCATTTTTTTATCCAGACAGATACCTCCTGGGAGGAATTAATTTTTCATTCCTTCTATACTGATCAAAGTCAGCAAACAACCCGCCAGCATACCAAATATCAGACATCCTTATTGCGTGCAACGCTGGATTGTCCGGCGCTTGCCAACAGGATCCGGCAATTACCATCTGGTGAAAGATCCTTTATTCAAATAGTTACAGCGTACAATACTGCACCATGCCCGGGCGCCTTAACCTTTAAGGAAGCTCAAACAAAGGGGAAATTGATGGTTGGATTCCGGGTAGGCGCCTCTTATACCTACAACCAGACATCGTTTGATTACAGCAGACCATATAGCGGTCAATATTCATTTTTTCAACCCAAGGTTGGCCTGGGAATTCATTATACATTACCGAGAAGAAACGGGAAACGCGCCATGCTCCTGGAACTGTTCTATGACCAACAGGCATATGAAACCAATGTGCCTGTACCTTCCCGTATCACCCAAAATTACGTTCAAAGCTGCCTTTCTTTTCGCCGTTATTTTGGCGCCAAAACGATTAAGTCTTTTATCAATGCCGGCTTGCTGTTTGGAGTGCCAACCGGAAAAGCCCAACGTACGTATGGATGGCCGCTTGATTACAGCCCTGCCTCCCAAAGCGGCATCAGTATTGGAGCAGGGGTGCGTCGGACCCGCTGGGAATTGGAAGCCAGGTTGAATGGGCATCATTTTTTGGGCTTGGACAAAAAAGGAGTAAAACACTCCGTGGCAGGTATGCTCTCTTTTGCTGTTTGGTTGTGAGTTAAAACGAGTTGCGGAACTTGTTGGCGACTTTTATTTTCGCACCTTGGGGAATTCCTTCCTAAAACCAAAAATTCCCGATCTTCGCCACACAAACCACCGTCATGCCCGCACCAGATTTTTCTAAAATAAAATTTGATCCTACGATCCGGCCAGGATTGAATGTCGAACATCGAACTCCGAATGTTGAATATCGATTTGTGGCCGGGATGCCTCCTTACTTGGGTGGGCCGTACTCCACCATGTACGTAACGCAGCCTTGGACTATCCGGCAGTATGCGGGATTTTCCACGGCAGAAGAAAGTAATGCCTTTTACCGCAGAAATCTGGCGGCAGGACAAAAGGGCTTATCCGTAGCTTTTGATCTGGCTACCCACCGGGGTTACGACTCGGATCATCCACGCGTAGTAGGGGATGTAGGCAAGGCAGGGGTAGCCATTGATTCGGTGGAAGACATGAAAGTGCTGTTTGATCAGATTCCGCTGGGGGAAATGTCGGTTTCCATGACCATGAACGGCGCTGTGATTCCTATTATGGCGTTTTATATTGTGGCAGCGGAAGAACAGGGTGTTTCGCCGGATAAACTGTCGGGTACCATTCAGAACGATATCCTGAAGGAGTTCATGGTGCGCAACACCTATATCTATCCGCCCGGGCCGAGTATGCGGATCATCAGCGATATTTTCGCCTACTGCGCCGGGAATATGCCCAAATTCAACTCCATTTCTATTTCCGGATACCATATGCACGAGGCAGGTGCGCCTGCAGAAATCGAGCTAGCCTATACCCTGGCAGATGGGCTGGAATATATCCGTTCCGGTATTGCGGCCGGCCTGAGTATTGACGATTTTGCCCCGCGACTTTCCTTTTTCTGGGGCATTGGGATGAACCATTTTACGGAAATTGCCAAACTGCGCGCCGGGCGCCTGCTTTGGGCCAAAATGGTACATCAGTTCGCGCCCAAAAGCAATAAATCCCTGATGCTGCGTACGCACTGCCAAACCTCTGGCTGGAGTCTCACGGAGCAGGATCCTTTCAATAATGTTGCGCGTACTTGTATAGAAGCAATGTCGGCGGTGCTGGGCGGAACTCAGAGCCTGCATACCAACTCCTTCGATGAGGCCATTGCCCTGCCCACCGATTTTTCAGCTAAAATTGCCCGCGATACGCAGCTGTTCATTCAAAAAGAAAGTGATGTAACCCGCGCTATTGATCCATGGGCGGGCTCCTACCATGTAGAAAAACTAACCGAAGAGCTGGTAGAAAAAGCCTGGGCGCTCATTCAGGAAGTGGAAGCCCTGGGTGGCATGGCCAAGGCCATCGAGGAAGGCCTCCCTAAGCTGCGTATAGAAGAGGCAGCAGCCCGCAAACAAGCTCGCATAGATTCCGGGGAGGAAAAAATTGTAGGCGTAAACATTTTCCAAACCACCGATCAGGCGCCTTTTGATATCCTGGAAGTAGACAATACCACCGTACGTGAAGGTCAGATCCGCAGATTGCAGGAATTGCGCAATAATCGGGATGAAAAGGCCGTATCGGCTGCTTTAGCTGCCATTGAGCAAGCTACGAAAGAAGGTGGGAACCTGCTGGAGGCTGCCATTTCAGCGGCCAGGGTCCGTGCCTCCCTTGGTGAAATCTCGGCAGCCATGGAAAAAGCATTTGGCCGGTACGTGGCCACCACTAAATCCGTATCCGGTGTATATGCTGCCAATATGAGTCACAACGAAGATTTTGAACGCGCCCGCGAACTCACCAACGAGTTTGCAGAACTGGAGGGTCGTCGTCCACGTATCATGGTAGCCAAATTGGGCCAGGATGGTCACGACCGTGGCGCCAAGGTGATAGCCACCGCCTTTGCCGATCTTGGCTTTGATGTGGATATTGGGCCGTTGTTCCAAACCCCTGCAGAAGCTGCACGTCAGGCCGTGGAGAACGATGTACATATTCTGGGCATCTCCTCCCTGGCGGCAGGCCATAAAACCCTGGTACCTCAAACCATCGCCGAGCTCGAAAAACTTGGTCGTGGTGATATTCTGGTGGTAGTAGGTGGTGTAATTCCGCAGCAAGACTATGATTTCCTTCGCCAGTCCGGGGCAGCGGCCATTTTTGGCCCTGGAACGGTGGTAGCGAAGGCTGCGCAGGAATTGCTGGAGGTATTGATGGGTTGAACGCGGTTTTTTGGAACGCGGGTGGGAACGCGGGTGGGAACGCGGATTTTTTTGGAACGCGGATGACGCGGATGACGCGGATTTTTTTGGAACGCGGGTAGGAACGCGGATTTTTTTGGAACGCGGGTGGGAACGCGGATTTTTTTGGAACGCGGATGACGCGGATGACGCGGATTTTTAAAATTGCCTCCGGCAATTTTGTGATTCACCGAAGACCATTTCAAGCATAAAAAAAAGGCTGCCGTAGGCAGCCCATAAATCCGCGTCATCCGCGTCATCCGCGTTCCAAAAAAATCCGCGTTCCCTCCCGCGTTCCAAAAACCGCGTTCAGAAATCAGAGTTTGAAATGCATCTCTACGGTTCTGCCGCCGCGTTTAAAACGACATTCATCGCTGAGGTGGCGCATCAGGAAGAGCCCGCGGCCGCCACAACATTCAATATGCTCAGGGCTGGTTGGATCCGGTACTGCACCGGGGTCGAAACCTGGGCCTTCATCGCTTACGCTGATGGCCAGCGCATTAGATTTACGGCTCAGAGAAATAGATACATGTTTATTGCAATCGCCCCGGTTGCCGTGTAATACAGCATTGGTTACAGCTTCTGTAAGACTTACCAGGATATCTCCGTGTTTTTCCGGAGGGAGGTTGTAGCGGGTAGCTACATCATGGACGAAGGGTTCAACTTTGGATACATTTTTAGGGTCAGATGGAAATGTAAGATTCGTGTGCAAGTCGTTCATTCGCAAATTTTTGTTTCAGAATCTGGTTGACAAAACACCGTTTTCATTTGCATCGGGGGCCAAAAATGTTCGTCAATCCGGATTACACAGTAAATGGAATGTGATTAGACAACGACGGCAAGTTGATAAAAAAGGGCCGTCTGGCGAATGTTCATGGTGGATTAACCTCCTCAAAACGTGCCACAAAATTAAGGTAGTTTTAACATGAAATGCAAGGGGCATCCTAAAAAAATCCCATTGCCTCCAAAAAAGCACCGATCAAGGCCGTTTTGCCGCCTTTTCGTCATGGATTTTTCATTTTTTCATAAAAAAAATCGACGAACGCACCCTCAATGTTGAATATGGCACGGGATTAGAGTGTAAAGGAAGTGTTTAGGTGTTTGAGTGTTTAAGTTGGCGTTCGGCTGGGCATTACTTCGTTGAGGCATTTCTAAGATACTCAACGGCCATACCCAGCCGAATGCCAACCCAAACACTCAAACACCTAAACACTCAAACACTATCATTCCGTGCAGCGAATCGTTTTATATAAACAAATGGATCACCGGTGGCATTACGTGCGCCTCTCCGCTCCGTCGGAGACGCAGTTGCGTGTGGAAACCGGATGCTGTGGGGTGAAGCCTGAGAACGAATTTTTCTTAGAGACAGATCAGGAACCTGCGGCTGCGCTCCGCCGGGAAGGTGAGAAGTGGTTGGCTGAGGGATATGGTAAACCACATCCCCATAGTTTGCAGGTCATGACCCTCCACTTCCAGATGCGGCGCTGGACCGGTTATCCGGCCGGGGCCCCCTGGTACGACGACTGGACCTCTGGTTATCTTGATCCCATTCAACAGGTGCTGGACGAAACCTGCAATGGAATACCACGTGGATCAGAGCGATTTTCAGGGAATTACATGCACTACTTTACGGTGTTTAATACAGATCTGGCTCAGGAAGCAGTGGAAAAAATCGCTGCGGCAGCACCCGTCAAGTTTTTGCTTGATATCCATATTGCCAACCGCGAAAAGCAGGTACATATCCCTATTGATCCCAATGTGCCGGAATATCTGAGGTCTTTGTTCCGTGTGGTGGAAAAATCGGCGCGCACCATCGCACATGAATTACCGGTGCTATTCACCTCGGATCCACTTCAGCCGGAGTATGTACCCAACGGTAGTGCGCCCAAGCGCATCATTGGCGATCAGGCAAAATTTCTGCGCCAAACCCTGAAGGAAAAATGGCACTTTGATTCCAATTTTTGGGATCCGCTCACAGAAGTATCTCCTTCCGAGGTAGTGTTCCTCAATGGCATGGCGGAGGATAAGAAACAATTGGTTGCCGGGATCATCCGGGAACGTGTTCAGGAGCCCCTATACTTGCTGGATTGTGAGGCTGGACTGTTTGAGATCAGTACAGATCAGGTTTTTGGAGGCGCCCACGAAGGCATGGTATTCGATGCCAGTTTTGAATGGGTCATTTATTTCTCCCATCATTATACCATCACATTCAGTGGCGATTGGCTGGTAAAGGCAGTTAAGGAATTGTACACCGAGCATCCAGAGTTGTTGAATGCCTGGTGATAAGGCACAAAGCTTGTGAGCAAAGACATGAAAACACAAAGGCACAAAGGCACAAAGGCACAAAGACACAAAGTTTTGAGATTGAAACAATAAATAGAGTTGGCTGAAAGCCAACTCTTTGTGTCTTTGTGTCTTTGTGCCTTTGTGTCTTTGTGTTTTCACGTCCCACACCTTCGTGTCTTAACTTCTAAGCTTTGTGCCTTTTACAACGGAAGCGCCGAATACCGGGCAATAAATGCCTGCAATTCATCTATCATAGCTGGTGAGCCTATGGCAATGGTGCAACGCTGATGCAGTTCCTGTGGTGCCAGATCCAGAATGCGTTTCATGCTGGTATTAAGTGCCTTGCCTCCTGCTTGTTCAACAAGCATGGCCAGTGGGTTGCATTCGTACAGCAGGCGCAGTTTGCCTTTTGGGTACTTGCGGGTACTCGGGTAGAGGAAAATACCACCCTGGATCAAAATGCGGTGTACATCACTTACCATACTGCCAATGTAGCGAAGGCCATAGTTCAGGTCTGAACAATGGTCGATGTACCTGCGCATCTCCAGGTCGAACTTAGAGTAATAGCCCTGGTTGACAGAGTAGGTTTGGCTGTTTTCCGGAATACGCATATTGCGATGACTCAGGCAAAACTCACCTATGCTGGGATCGAGTGTGAAGCCGTTTACGCCGCGGCCGGTGGTGTAAACCAGCATGGTAGAGGTGCCATAAAGAACATAACCTGCGGCCACCTGTTTGGTGCCGGTTTGTAGAAAATCATCCAGGGTAGCCGGACCATCAGCTTCACTTTTGCGACGATAAATGGCAAAAATGGTACCCACCGACATGTTTACGTCAATGTTGGAGGATCCGTCGAGCGGGTCGAACATTACCACGTAGTGACTCTGTTTGGAGCCAACCGGAGGCACATGAATGATATCGTCGTTTTCCTCTGAAGCCATGGCGCAACATTCGCCAGAGTTTTGCAAACATTCAATCAGGCGGTCGTTGGCATACACATCCAGTTTTTGCTGGGTATCGCCGCTTTGGTTTTCGGAGCCGTCGGCCACACCCAGAATATTTACCAGGCCAGCCTTGTTTACTTCCCGGTTAATGATTTTGGCAGCCACGCCAATATCTCGCAGCAGGCCGGTCAGTTCGCCGGTGGCGTAATCAAAGTCCTTTTCAGAGCGCAGGATGAACTCGTCGAGGGTTACAATACGATTGGTGGGAATGGTACTCAGATCAGATGTTTTGATCACGGGGCTTTCTGTAACTTTTTTTGTGGTGGATGCCATAGGTTGGTTCGTGCTAAATGATTAACAGGCAGGTCAAAAGTAAGACAAATAAGTGTTTGAGTGTTTGGGTGTTTGGGTGTTTGAGTTGGCGTTGGGCTGGAGGGGTGTGCGTAGTGAAAGGAGTCATAGGGGCGGCTCTTCAACGCATAGGACGTAAAAAGGGGTAAAAATTCTATTAATTTGGCTAAAATAGGCCAATAACATTCAACTTATTTCCTGTAAATTGCGTTGGTTAATGAGGGGCTTTGTTGCATGAATCTTGTTGGAAGCCAGATTTTCCCTATCCCGTTTAGGCCTCAAGCGACTTTCACAGATTTAGGAGCGGCTATTTGAATAAATTTATTCAGGACGGCAGCCTTAACT
>JBIKUE010000177.1:0-7690 GCA_044347755.1 Saprospiraceae bacterium | reverse complement strand
ATTGAATCTATCTTTGTCATGGGCCAGGAAGTCGTTTTTTAAGCTTCGTAACTCAAAAATACGCTTGCTGGCTCACTTTTCTTCCTAAAAATTACCCTATCCTCGGGGATTCATGCAACAAAGCCTTAATGAGGTTATTCATAAACCTTCAAAAGCCACGCTAAAACACCCAACTAAAACACCAAAATACTAATGAATCGATTCCTCCTGCTCTTGTCTCTTCTTGGTTTCCTGCAATGCAGGCCTGAAATCCCGGAAACGGTTCCATTTCCCACCAAGATTTGTGTGCGTACCCAACACCACACGGAACCCATCCCGAATGCCATTGTATATCTTAAGTACAATGCAGATTCTTTTCCAGGCTATAATCAGTTTCCATCTTACTTCGATGCTTCCTTCCGTACAGGCGCTGACGCCCGTGGGTGTATTGAAGCCGTTCCGGAAGGTAAACACTGGGTGGTAGCTTTCGGGTACGATAGCCTCTATTTTCCGCACTATGTATATGGTAGCTTGCAAGCAGAGATTTCACTCAAATACAAACCAGTGCTGGATACCATTCTTTATATAAGTGAATGAGTATTTGAGTATTTGAGTTGGGGAGTGTTTGAGTTGGCGTTCGGCTGGGTTTGGCCGCGGAGCATCTTCGAAATTCTTCAACGCGGCAATAGCGAACCGAACGCCAACTCAAACACTCCCCAACTCAAACACTCAAATACTAAAACACTCGTTCACTATAAGTCCATTCTCACCCGCACATTAAGGCGTCTTCCGGTGAGGTAGTTTGGAATGGCGTATTGGGTGTTTTCAATGGTTTTGATCCATACATTGGAGGCCTCGTTGGCAACTTTCATGAGGTTAAACACCTCAAGACTGGCCCAGGTATTGCGGGTGAAACGCAGAAAGTGGTTGGGTTTGCGTTTGCGCCATTGTTCTTTCCACAACTGAAAACCAAAACCGATGTCCACCCGGTGATAGGCTGCAAAACGATATGGGTTGCGGTAAATGATATTGTTGTCGGGTACCCCAAAAGGTAATCCAGAGCCCACCGTGAAATTCAGGTGCATTCGAATGTTTTTATTTTTCTGCAAATAGTCCTGGAAAAACGTGGAAAAGGTGAATAAACGATCTGTTGGGCGTGGCACATCTTTTACGTCCTGCCCTTCGCGTTGCCCTAGTTCCCGGATCTTGTGTTGTACGCCATCCAGACTTTCGCGGGTGCGCAGAAGAGAGAAGTTTACCCAGCTCTCGGCGCCTTTAACAAACTCCCCGTTCAAGCGGATATCGAAACCGGTGGCATAACCTCTTGAGTTGTTTTCTCCCGCATACCGGATCCGCACATTGTCCAGATCAAAAGATACCAGATCCCACATTTGTTTGTAATAAGTTTCAGCAATCAAGCGCATTTTCACCGGCCTGCGTTTCCCCCATAAAAAATCCCAGGTGAACCCGCCTACCACGTGGGCCGACTTCTGTGCTTGTAAATCAGTATTTACCGTGCCGTTGAGTCGGCGCATTTCGCGGTAAAATGCCGGTTGGTAATACATCCCCGTTCCCAGTCTATAGGACACATCCCTCTTGGTATTCAATGGCTTATATAGTATCTGTGCGCGCGGCGTAACAAAAAATTCTCCATTCAAATTCCAGTATTGCCCTCTCACCCCGGCAATGACCTGCACCTCGCGTACGCCTGCTTTTTTCCAGGTCCAGGTATCCTGAAACGAGGCAGAAAAACGATTACTCGATAACTCGTTCTTTGTTTTCAATACCCTGCGAACAAGCAAGGCTACGGTATCGTATGGCAAGGAATACAGGGCTGAATCCAGCCGTTCCCACTCATTAATCTTATCAAAAATCTGCTCGTTTTGCCATTTGGCCGACCATTGCAGGAAATGGCTGCGGGAGAGGTCGCGGGTGGCATCATCCCGTTGCAATTCAATGCCTCCTTTATACTCGGCATTGGTAACTGAGGCACTGAGGTAATTGCGTACCCAGGTATGTTGCGTGCCGGTGCCAAGGATGTTGGTGATCTCTCCAAAGTTGTCGGACCCCAGATTTTCATCCAGCTCTCCCAGAATGTAATACCCCAGAATATCAAAACGTTCATTTTCCTGACTGCTCCAAACAGAGGCCAACAGCTTGTGATACAGTGGGTTGCGCTCCCGGTCAGGCAAATATGTGAGGGAAATTCCGCCCATAGCCTGGGTAAAATCATCCACTTCCTGGCCTTCAAAAGCGGTCCGAAGTTGCAAGGCGTAATCAATGAGGCCAAACGCCCGGGCCAAACTTTGTGGTTGGAAAGTATAGGTAGAACGGTTAAAATTTCCGATCACTCCAATCTGCCAGTCACGGTTTAGGTCGTAAGTAAGATAGGTTTGTATGTCGGTGAAATTAGGGATGTATTCCCCTTGCACGTCTAAACTCCCCAGCAGGGTTCTGGTTGTTTTATAACGGGCGCCCAAGAGGTAACGAAACGCCCGGTATCCATCTTTTTTGGGCTTCCAGCTACCCTCCAGGTGTGCTGATGCACCCAGCAAACTTGCGCTCGCACTAGCGCGAAGACTATCCGGGCGCTTGTATTTGATGTCGAGTACAGAAGAAAGTTTATCGCCGTATTTGGCCTGAAAACCGCCGCTGGAGAAAGAAAGGTCGCGCACCAGATCAATATTCGGGAAAGTCAGGCCTTCCTGCTGGCCGGCGCGAATGAGTTGTGGGCGATAAATTTCAAAGTCGTTTACATACACCAGGTTTTCGTCGTAGTTGCCCCCGCGCACCTGGTATTGCGAGCTGAGTTCGCCACCGGTGCCGGTATTGGTGCCCAGCGCAATATGTGGCAATACACTTTCCAGATTGCCGGTGGTGGTGGGCAGGAGTTTGAGGTCGGTGATGTTTTTTTCCTTGATCATGCCTCCGTCGTCAAGGCGTTTGCCGCTGATCACTACTTCAAGATTGGCCCCAATGGGCGACAAAGCCAGATCCAGGTTATATCGGGCGCCGGGCTGCAGGGCAAGTACATCGGCAGTGGCATCCTGATAAGCCACACGTTTGAAGGAGAGCGTAAGTCGCTGATTGGCAGCAATCTGAATGGCAAATTTGCCGCTTTCATCCGTGCTAACCGCTTTCCCGGAGCCTTTAATGTATACGCTCACGAGTTCCACGGGTTGCCCGTCAGAGGCATCGGTAACCCGGCCGTATACAGTAGCTGTTTCCTGGGCCAGAAGCCATTCAGGGAGGAGAAAGAGAAGGGCAAAAAGGAGAATTTGACAACGCATGACAGGTGCTTTGGCGCAAATGTAGGAAAGAAGGTTGCGCCGAGAGGTATACGTTGTAGAAGATTGCAATGACACTACCCATTCATCTCCACCAGGTCATTTGTTTCAGGTAATAAAATTGCTGTCATTAAATTACTTTTTACAATAACTCTCATACGGTAATTGGAAGTATTTCCACAGGTAAGCCAAATGACTTTAGGTGGGCTCCCAAATTGATGAAGCATTGTGACAAAATCTTAGTCTTTGGTTAAAACAATAGCGTTCACCACTAGCCTTCTGAAATATTTCAGTATCCTTGGCATCTCTTAATCCCCAATAACTCACAGAGTAACATTCCAAACCAAAATTGTTGGTTATCCATAAGGCAAGCCCAGGCGAAAGTTGTGCATCAATGAACAACATACAATCAAGCAGCTATGGCAAGGACTGGATGGTTGAGTTTTAATGAAGCATACATCAAACAGGCTCTTACGTCTTCCAGGGTAAGATCTGGCAACTCTTCAGCAACAATCTCTTCAGGGGTAAGGCCATTGGCCAACAGGTCAAACACATCTGTTACCCTAATCCGCATGCCACGGATACATGGTTTACCACCGCATTGATCCGGGTTTGTTGTTATCCTTTCCAGCAAATTTTCAGCCATTGTGTTGGATTTTTGACAAAAAAAGGTGTTTTTCATGAAATCTTCTCAAACGCTGTATCAAATTGCTTCAACGTCACCAGCATGGCCAACAGTACATTGTAAATCACATTCATCGGCAACTGCAAAATGGCTTCCTGAAAATAACAGGCCACCGCCAGCATGAACAACCAGGTGGTAATAGCGGCATACAAGGATTTGATAAACGGATCCCGGCAACGGATGAAATAATATAACCCCGTTCTCAATACCACATAGTGAAACAAGGTGTATAGAATCAATCCAATCCAACCCAGTTCCACACCCATCCGAACAAAACTTGAATCGTGCGGGAATTTGGCCAGTTCTGAATCCGGATTAAACCGCTTGCCCCAAACCCCGCAACTGCCGAGCCCGCCGCCAAACGGGTGACTTTGAATATAAGGCTGTATCTTTTTTTGATTACTCAATCGAAGGTTCATGGAATCATCCTGCGCCGGTTTGAAGGCTGATTGAATGCGGTAAATCACGCCACTACTGGTTGATTTCAGGATAAATCCGGCGCCTAAAACAGCCAGCACTCCCCCTACCAGCAATACCCGCTTGCTCAGGATCAAACCGGCGAAAAACACGGCACCTACCGGAATGAGTCCGTACGCCGTGCGCGTGCCTGTATACGCTGAGGCCCATAAAGCCGTGAGACCCATTACAGCGAGCAAAATTTTATGTTGCCTGCTGGTAGCGCCCACTACCAATGCCCCGCAAAACACCGCAAAACAGACCATCAGTATCCCAAAGGTGGTGGGGTCATAGCAGAAGGAAGGGATACGCACCAGGTTCCATTGATGATACAACTGATATCGCTCCTGATCAGCCATCATCCAGATGGTTTCCTGCTCGTTGAAGCCGAAAAATTGCTGTTTTAAACCATATAAGGCAGCTACGAAACACATCCCGATGATGAGTTTCAGCATATTCATAATGCCGGCCCGGTTGTGCTGAAAAGCATAGGCGCCTATAAAAAATACTACTTGCTGGATGGCAACGCTGCGCACCGTGTACATCCAGGCCAGCCGCGATTGTGCTTCCGGGTTGAGTACCTGCATGACGTTGTAGTACAGCCAAATCAAGATCATGTAACTCAGCGGCGACTTCGCAAAAGCCCAGTCGCGCTCCTTAATCTGGCGTAATAAAATGCCTACCGTACTCAATAAAATCAACAGATCCAGGAGCGTACCAATTGGTGCACTGGTGTATTTCAGGGCTAACGGAATGGCCAGTGATACGAACAACATTAAGCCTATAGCAAAAGTGATGTTGAACAGGCAGAATATCACCAGCGGTATCCCGATCAACGCCAGGAAAAACACCATGCTTAGTTTCAACTCCAGCGTAGCCAGCAAATAAGAAACCGGCAAGGTGCCCAATAACAATAGCGCCAGGCCCAGCGGACTATTCAATTTCCGGGCTACTAACTGCTCCTTCAATTTCCCCCAAATAGAGCGGTCACGCGGGGTAAAAAGGTTATCCACTTACGGTTGAAGGTGTTTGTTATAAGAACCAAACTTTCATACAAACTCCGGCAAGCACCAGGATGATGAAAGCATGCATCAGGGTTTCAATGAACCGCTGTTGCGGTGTGAGTGGGGTATGTTTGTTTTTCATTTTATTGATTTTTACCGCGGTGAAAAAACCTCAGCACCTCCTAACCGATCAGGCTTCCAAGTTGATTTATCCTTGCTTCCCAGGTATTGGTTGCTGCCACTTTTGTTCGAATAGTTATGAGGTCAGGGTCGTTTTCAGAAAGCGCTTTTTCAATCTGCTGCAGGAAAGGCTCCTGACCTTCTGCCAGATAACAACAGTTGGCGAATGTACGGATATCCTCTGAAAATGCTGTGCTCACCACCGGTTTGCCGGCTGCCAGGTATTCATTGATTTTGAGTGGATAAATGCTATACGTGAGGGTATTGCACAAAAACGGAATCAATACGCAGTCCATATGCTGTAACAGTGCCGGCAGATCTTCCAGCTTTCTGGCGCCTGTAAACACCACATTTGGCAGCCGGGTCAGTCCGATTTGTTCGGGTTCGATGCTGTTCAGTGGCCCCACCAGTAGCAGGGTTTTATCCGGGAATTGAAGGGCAACTTTTTTTAATAATGCATAGTCTATCCTGAGCGCATCCAGATTGCCGATGAAGCCAATCACCTGCCCCGGCCTGCCTTCAAATTCTGTTGGTCGGGGGAACTTTTCGGTGAGCACGCGGCTAAAAACAGAGACATCGGCTGCATTAAAAAAATACACTAATCGACGGGCCACCGGGGATTTCAGCCGGTGGAGATTGGTAGACGTAACGAGGGTAATATCTGCCTGTTTACAGGCCTCGTTTTCCAAGGCCAGTCCATGCCGCGCCGTGTATGGGTCCTGACTAATATCGTCAATACAATGGTAAACGCTACACACAGCGCCGGTTTCCGGAGGTAAATGCCCGGCAAAAAACGGATCGTAACAATTGAGGTACACAAAGCGCTCAAAGCCATGTTTACGAGCCGCCCTTTGAATGGCGTTCACCACTATCCGGTTGTTGATCCGTTGAAAAAAACGGTACACACTGCCTGGAGGCAGCCAGTTGATAGGCAAGGTAGGTGGCGGCGTTACCGCAATTAAACGCTCGGGTATGGTATTAAGCGTTTCGTATGCGTTTCGGAATAACAATAGCCTCGGTAATCGTTTCTGCAAGGCAGGATCACGCCGAAGTAATCCCAGCAGCAGATCTTTCCAGGAATATGGGTGATTTACGTACAGTACGCGCACGGTTTTGGCCAATTCCTTCGCCATGGATAAGGATATGGAGGAATAAGGGTTGTCTGTGCGGAAAAGACTGAACTGGATTACGTCGTATTGCATCGGTTTTTGTAACCTTTTACAGGTTTGGCCCATCTATTGGACCGGGAGAAATACATGATTGACGATTACATGATTGAAGAGGGCGGCGTTCGGCTTGGCTTTTGTACAAACCTTAAGCCGAGCGCCTCCCTCTTCAATCATGTACTCATGTAATCGTCAATCATGTACTCTCTAGTGGTGAACCAACTTAGTCCCTAAAAAACTGAAGGTTGCTTTTGGCGCCTGATTTCGTTGTTTATCGCTTATTATTTCCCGCATAACGCACGCTAAACGCCTAATCAAACCCCAAAATCATCACTTCAGTTTTTCAGTTACTAAATTGGTTCACCACTAGGGTTTGCCTGACAGATCCAGGCGATTCAACGCCATCAGTTCCTTGAGGGTTTTTTGCATACCATCTACGGAACCGTCGAGGAAGATGATATTGCCTTTGCCGTGTTCGGTGAAGTTTTTCACGGCTTCTGTCCACATAGAGAACAAGATCACGGAAGTATCGAGGTTGGCATTTTGCATTTCCTTGGCAGCCTGGCTCATACCCCGGGCTACTTCTTCGCGGAATAAGGCCACGGCCTGACCGCGCATTTTAGCGGCTTCGCGTTCGGCTTCAGCAGAAATCTTAATGGCATTACCTTCTGCCTCGGCAGCTTTGGTTTTGGTAATCAACAACGCCTGACCCTCATTCTCGGCAGCAGCCTTGAGGTTGTTGGCAGCCACAATCTTCGACATAGAACGCATTACCTCATCATCGAAAGTGATATCGTTGATCTGCAGGTCGAGCAGGTGAAAACCCCAGTCTTCCAGCATGTGGTCGATGTTTGTTTTTACTGAATCCGTGATTTCCCGGCGAAGGCTCAGGATTTCCTGTTGTTTTTTGGTAGCTACAAAAGAACGGATGTT
>JBIKUE010000006.1:0-86807 GCA_044347755.1 Saprospiraceae bacterium | reverse complement strand
ATTGGTACAAACCTCCGCACCAGCCTGGGGAAAGCCCTTTCTCCGGCCATATCCACTCCAAAAAGCCCATTTGGATCAGTTTTTCAATCCACGACTGGGCTTCATTTAATCCGGCTGATGTGGCCTCCATTACCATCCCGGCAAGGTTCCTAAAAGAAGTGTTCTCCTCCTTCGTTTTCCATTCATTCCAAATATGATCCAATAACGGTTGTCCGGCCAACTGCTGAAAAGCTTCCGTTTCTCCATCAAAATACAACCATTCATATCCACCCTGGGTCATTTTCCGAACGGAAGGATTGAGTCGTAAGGATTGGCCGGCTCGGAAGTCTGGCTCCAACCATAAAGCATCATAAATAAAGGGCAATAACGCAACATTGGGCACAACCGATGAACGGGATTCAAACCACTCCCCTACCCGATCCCTGCCCGTTGATTCGAATGACTGTACGGACAATGTTGTAAATGAGCTAAAGGGGGAGGTTTTAAAAATGGCCCTGCTCAAATATTGTACGATGGACAGGCCCGCTCGCCGGTCCTTTTTGTCCGGAAAATCTGCTTTTTGAGTGGAAAATTCCTCGGCTCGAAGAAGCCATTCGTGACTGGAAAACAACCACCCGGAGCGTAAAACCGGGTCATCCGTCAAGATCTGAATCCGTTGAAACCCTGTTTGGATGGCTTGTTCGAATTGATCCAAAGCAGATTGGCGGGCCATTTGTAAATCTTCCCACTCCTGTAACCGTTCGGAAAGTATTTGCCAGGCCCCTTCTTCATTGGGGATGAGTTTACGAAAGTTTGAGGAGAACTTCCGATCCTTAAAAAAAACCTTCCTCACGTTATAAAGTCGGGTTCTTTCCGGGCTTTCTGGTAGCGCAGCCAAGAGGTTATCCATCAAAATAAGGATCGCTGCAGCCAGATTGGCAGCTTGTTCCTCCATGTTCACCCAATCCGGCATATCATTGGCCAATTCCTTCCAGGTCGACAAAGGCAACCCTCCTGACCGAATAAGTGTCAAAGGGAGGTAGGATGATGGGATATGGATATGTTGACTTCTCTCCTGCATAATAAAGCGATCATCATGAAAAACAAACTGATCTTCCTTTTACTCATAACACCCTGGTGCTTGATCGCACAAAACAAAGAAAAGCCACGCTGGAACTGGGGATTTTTTTCAGGATTGGATCATCAATCCATTGCTCTGGAAACGTTGGGCAAAATAGAACCGGAATCACCCATGGCCTGGTCTGATGGCCCTAAGGCGGGCTTCTCTATGGGAGGGTTTGCTCAAAAACAATTTTTACCCTGGCTGTACTTCCAACCTGAAATAGGGATGAGCCTGGTCAGTCAGGTGATAAACTACCGACCAGATGGACCCAGAAGTTACCGGTTTGTGGATATTGAACTTCCTTTACATTGCAGGATGGTAGATCCACGCAAAAAAAATGCGCCTTTGCGCGCATGTGTAATTGTAGGCCCCAGAATTGGTTGGAATTTGTTTGGCAATTCAACATCCTTTCTAAATATCAATCAGGAAAGAATAGCTGCCGACCTGGGATTAGGGGTAGAAATAAAAATGAAACAATGGCGCATTCAACCATCCTTTATTTATTCCCATGGTTTGAATGATATGCATTTCCCGGATCAGGGGAAATATGACGACCTGGTTGGAAAAATTATTCGGGATAAATTAACACTCAAAATAGCCTGCTGGATGGAGCGGAAATGAGGTTGTATCAAAAGTAATTTTTACCGCCGAGGCGGAGAGACGCAGAGAACTTGTTAGCCACCTCTGCGCCTCTCCGCCTCAGCGGTAAAAAAATCTATAATACAATCTCCTTCATTCACTGCATCTGTTGAAATGCCCAGAAAATTAATACCAGGTGAAATGCAAGTGCAAATACTGTAACGAGCGCTTTGTTCTTTTTCATATTGGGAGGATCGCAATCGGTTTGTGAGCGATATAGCATTAATGCCAAAACCCGTGCCATTCGTATACACCTAATTGTTATTAAAATTTAAACTAATTGATTATCAAACACTTAAATCCTTAAAATATTTACCACATTCACAAGTTATTAAAAAAAGCGGGTGCAAAGCCATCTGCTTTGCACCCGTTAAGGGAAAGTGATCCCTATTGCTTATCAATAAAACCCGCTATTTCAGCACATTATTCTTCCTCTATCGGGATAAGGATCAATTTACCCGGAATCAGGCTTTCTTTCGGATCCATACCATTTACCTGAGAAAGTTCAGCTGCATCCACGCGGTATTTGGTTGCTATGGATTTCAACGTTTCTCCCTGTTTTACATGGTGTTCCCGGAATAATGGAACTTTCGGCGCCGTACCATCCGTTTTTTTCTTTGGAGCAACGGTCTCTTTAGCCTTTTCGGTGACTTTGTTCAGTTCATCCTCATAGAAAGAAGAATCTTCCGTCAGATCGGTTTTTTTTGTTTTCTGAGGCGCCACATCACCCTGATCGTAATTGTAAACCATAGGAGATTCGTCATCAAGGTCTACTTTCGTTTTCCGAACAGGTTTCGTTACCGGAATTTCAGGCGCCACCTGCTTTTTAACGGTTGTGGCAGGTTTTGATTCCGGGACTTCTGGTTTTCGTGGGTTTATCACTTTGCCGTTTAAGGTGCAGGTGCACTCCGGAATAATCAATTGCTGCCCTATGTTCAAAGTTTCATCCCCTTCAAGCGGCATATTGTTGGCAATCCGGATGCATTCCTCCGGGCATCCGTACATTTTGGCTATCTTACTCAAAAACTCTCCACGGAGAACGGTATGAATCCTTGGCTTTTGCAAGGTTTCAATCTCGTATTCCGGCTGCTTACCGGTAGCTGAATTGTTTGCTACCGGACGCTTAACCGGTTCATTTTTATCTGGCGTTATCCCCTGAGCTTTAACGGTTTTACCCGATTCAACGTAGGGTGTTTTAGCAACAGGAGCTTGTTTCTGTTTGTTCTGCGCCACGGTTGGCGGTGGTTTCAGCCAAATTTTCTGACAGATTTCAATGCGGTCTGGGTTGGTAATTTTGTTCCATTTAATCAATTGCTGTTCTGAAACCTTGTAGGTGCGGGCAATCGCGCGCAGATTTTCACCTTTCTGAACAATATGTGATCCTGGCTCCCAGATTTCTGCACAAGCCATATCATCTGTGCTATAAGTAGCGGGAGCCGTTTCGTCCTGCTCCTTTTGCATAATGGAACTCAGTTCCTTATCAGCGTTGTATTCTGAGTCACCATAACCGGTGATCTTTTGGTATTTGGACATGGTAATCTTGCCTGCTCCTTCAGGGCATAATTCCTTCAGGTAGTCATCCAGCTCCTTCCCATTCACCCGAACCAATTGAAGTTCATTCTCCATGGCTTGTGCGGCACTATTCCCCGTGCGGTCGTTTAGGATACCAATGCTTGGTATGAATTGAAAATCCGAGCGTAGCAGCCCGGATTTAACCGGCTCACAGCGGAAGGAATACTCCATGAGGCAGTTATTAAGTTTTAAGCCTGAGAAGTAGGCTGCGGTAGGAGAACCTGCTACAGCCAGATTCTGCTCGTTTACCAGGCGAAGGGTGTCAAATTGGAAAGCTCCCTGGCTGGAACGCACCCAATAACGGGAATTGCTGCGGGCTATCAGGGTAGCTGAGCCCACAGGCATCAACCAATATCCTCCGCTTTGGCGCTGAAATACGATCAGTACTTGCTGCGCATTCCGATTGATATTGGCAACAAAAGCATCATCCAGATTCAATTTGTTACAGGAAATGGTCCCCTCCGGGAGCTCAGGAGAATAATGACCGGCGCCTTTGGTCATAAAAATAAAATGTTCCTGGATATTCGGCTTGATGGAATAAGCCCAAACGGAATTATCTCCTTTTACATTTGGATAGGAATACAGATACTCCAATTGACTCATGCAATCCCGATTGAACAGCACATAGGTAACCTCCTGTGCACTTGAAATCGAAACCATGAATAAAGAGCATAATAGTGGCAAAATGTGTTTCATGGCAAATAATTTTGCTGGTGATAAGGGCAGTGGTGTTATTATAATTTTCTGCAAGGTTATGGCAGAATTTTGAATTTACTGCCTGAAAATCAACAAGATGTCAAAATTTGAGTAAAATCAACCATAATAACGCTACAATTTAGCCATTTCTTATCGTGAAGCCAACATCTTATCCCCTATTTTTGCCCCATGTCCAAACCTCTGATTCTTGTTACCAACGACGATGGTATTGTGGCGCCAGGCATTCGTGCCCTGGTTGAAGTGGCCGCAACCCTGGGAGATGTTGTCGTTGTTGCCCCGGATTCTCCACAAAGCGGAAAGGGCCATGCGATTACTATTCACGAACCACTCCGACTCAATAAAGTCAACGCCTTCCCCGGAATTGAGTCCTGGGAGTCATCAGGTACCCCTGTTGATTGTGTGAAGCTGGCCAAACACGTAATCTTAAAAGATCGGAATATTGATCTTTGTGTTTCCGGTATTAACCACGGCAGTAATGCCAGCATTAATATTATTTACTCAGGTACCATGTCGGCCGCCATGGAAGCGGCCCTGGAAAGTATCCGGAGCATTGGATTTTCGCTGCTGGATTATAGCTTTGATGCAGACTTTGAGCCCGCCAAGCCTTACATCCGTAAAATCATGGAATACATGCTTGCACGGCCTTTTCAACATGGTTACCTGCTCAATGTCAACATTCCGAAACTGGCTTCCGAGCAAATTCGCGGGTTGAAAGTTTGCCGGCAGGCAGATGCCCGCTGGATTGAGAAAATGATCGAAGGCCGTGATCCGGCCGGACGCCCCTACTATTGGCTCAGCGGAGATTTCGTAAACAACGACCATGCGGAGGATACAGATATCTGGGCACTGGAAAACGGATACATTTCCGTTGTGCCATCCATGCATGACCTCACTAATTATCCTGCCATCCCGGTACTAAAAGACCTGGAATAACAGTTATTGACCTATGATACAACGTGATGAAATTTGGGTAGGCTTGCTCTATGGCATTTTGATTCCTGCCGCCGGCTTTCTGGTTTTGTATAACCTGTTCTCCCTGTTAGAAATTAAAGGCGCCGCCAGCGGCATTGGATTTTCTGAAAACTTCAGAGAACGCACCCTGGCTATTGTGGCCATTGCCTTAAACCTGTTTATTCTGAGCAGATTCCGCAAAAGAAGGTGGGAAAAAGCTATGCGTGGCGTAGTAATAGCCACCTCTATACTGGCGATTGCGTGGTTGATGATGTATGGCGTGAAGTTATTCTAGTGGTTCTCCCACTTAGTTGCTGGAAAATAGGGGAGCAGATTTTAGGGTATGTCAAGGCGTTTGGAGGGCGTAATGCGAGACATTATTACCGACAAACAACGATGACAGGCGCTAAAAGCTGCCGCATGTTTTTCAGAAACTAAGTTAGTTCACCATTAGGTCTAATCCAAAACCATAATCCCGTTCCACTTTGCAAACCCGGGTTTTAAAGGATGCATACCATGTTTCCCTGCCCAATCGTTGCGCCTCCATGTGTTCCGCATATGCTTTCCAGTTTCTGATGGCTTCAAGGCTCTCCCAATAAGAAACGGTGATGCCCAGTCCATCCCTGGCAGACTCTATGCCCAGGTAGCCTGGTTGTTCGGTGGCCAAAGCGACCATCCGTTCAGCCATTTCGGCATATCCTTCGGTATCATTTTCCGTACGAACAGAACTGAAAATAACCGCGTAGTATGGCGGTTTTGGTGTATTTGCTATCATAAAAGTCATTTTTATCAACCTCATAAACCTCATAAACCTCATAAACCTCCCGAAATATCATTCCGGGATACATAACCCTATAAACCTCATAAACCCTACAAACCTCCCGGAATATCATTCCGGGATACATAAACCCCATAAACCTAAAATCCTACTCAAGCTTCCAGTTCGCGCCATATTCCTCCACCAGAATATTATCGTAATAATCCGCTTTTTCGAACAGCTTTTGAAGCATTTGCTGTCCGGTTTCTTCGTTCAAATATCTATCAAATATGAGCAGGGAAAGCACGATATCCTGCTCATGAACACTTAGGGTCAGTGCTTCATTTGTATAATTTTCCCGAAGCAGGTATTCATACAAGGGTTTAATATCCTTTTTGGGCAGTTCGCAAAGCAGGGCATCTGCCGACAATAACCCGGTTTTATCATGATAGGTGAGGATAATTGTGGCGCTGCCCTGTTTTATTTCCCAGGCATTAGGCCCTGAACGACTTAATTGCACATCATGTCCGATGGCACTAATGATCTCCTCTACCGTTTTTGCAACTCCGGATGGCGTATAATCCTCCACAAAGGATGGTAGTGCGGCTTTGTGGCCGCAATGCGCACAAAATTTATTTTCAACGGTAGCTTCCGTCAGGATATTCATGCAGGCAGGGCACCTGGATGCATTGTCTGACTGCATGCTGAGAAACTGCTCAAGGGTAGATTCCAGGTATCGAACTGGAAGTGAAAAACCGGTGTTATCCCCATTCCGGATGATAAAGGTATTGATACCTACTATCTCCCAATCCGTATCAACCAATGGCCCGCCGGAATTACCCGGATTTAATGCTGCATCAATATGCAGATATGGAATACCATTCATCAACTCCGATGTGTTGGATACAATCCCGCTTTTTAGAGAAAACTTCAAGCCAAACGGATGTCCTATAGCTGTGACAGCATCACGTTCGCGTATGGTTTTAGCGGAGGCCAGTTTGATCACCGGCAATTCTTCTTCACATTTTGGAGGCTCCAGAAAGGCCAAATCGTATTTTACATCAATATACAGAACCTTCACCAACTGCTTTCGGAACATAGCCCCCTCGATCACTACGGTACGATTATCCTCCACAACATGATGATTGGTAACGACTACACCTCTGTCACGCAAATAAAATCCGGTTCCGGTACTGTACGGAGTAGCAATCTGGACAATGGTTTTCCTGAAATCTTCAACAAAATCTGACATATAGACTGGGAAAGATGGGCGAATGTACGGTGTTTGGGTGTTTGAGTGTTTGAGTGTTTTGGTGTTTGAGTTGACAGTTAGTTGGACGTTAACACATAACACTTTTCCAAAAGGGCTTTGCCCCTTGAACCACCCAGCCGAACGCCAACTAAAACACTAAAACACTAAAACACTAAAACACCAAAAAAAAGCGGCCCCCGAAAAATCGGAGGCCGCCAGTGTTATGTCAGTAAGGAAGGAGGAATTATGCCTCTTCTCCGTCTTTTTTCTCTTCTTCAGCAGGAGCTGGAGCTTCTTCTGTCGCCTCTTCAGCAACTTCAGCTACTGCTTCTTCAGCTACTGCTGCAGTTTCTTCAACAGCTGCTACTGCTTCTTCAGCTACTGCTGCAGTTTCTTCAACGGCTGCAACTGCTTCTGCAGGTGCTTCATATACTTGTTCTACAACCTCTTCAACTGGCTCATCCATGGCAACGGTTTCTTCAACCACTGGAGCTGCTGCAGTTTCAGCTGCTACAGCAACTTTTTTACCGCCACGACGAGTTTTCTTCGCCTGACGAACTTTGCCCGCATTAGGATTGTATGTTTCGTTAAAATCAACCAGTTCGATCATAGCGGTTTCAGCACCGTCACCACGACGGAAGCCCATACGAATGATACGAAGGTATCCACCTGGACGATCGCCTACTTTTTCTGCAACAGTACCAAAAAGTTCTTTGATAGCTTCCTTGTTTTGCAGATAGCTGAATACCAAACGGCGTGAATGGGTGGAATTATCTTTAGCTTTAGTAATAATTGGCTCCAGATAACGGCGAAGTGCTTTTGCTTTAGCAAGCGTTGTTGTGATACGCTTGTGCTCGATCAAAGCGATGGAAAGGTTGGCGAGCAGGGCGCGGCGGTGTGCGGCTGTACGCCCGAGGTTGTTAATTTTGTCTCCGTGTCTCATTGTAACATGTACCTGATTGACAGGTGGTAGCACCGGAGCAAGTACAAAAGAAAGATCCGGAAAATCCGGGTTTTACTTTTTATACTGCATCAAAACGGTTACCACGCTTTGTGATGAAATGTTTAAAAAAGAATGATGAATGGCGACACAAGTGCCGGGCCATTCACCATTCAAAGGTTTGATTTATTCTTCGTCCAACTTATACTTCGCCAAATCCATGCCGAAGGTCAGATTCTTGTCTTGCAATAACTCCTCGATTTCTACCAGCGATTTCTTACCGAAATTGCGGAATTTGAGCAGTTCGTGGGTGTCGTAACGCACCAATTCAGCCAGCGTATTGATTTTTGCAGCTTTCAGGCAGTTGTAGGCACGTACGCTGAGGTCGAGGTCTTCCAGAGATGTTTTGAGCAACTTGCGCATGTGCAGGATATGCTCATCCACAACACTTTCTTCACGGTTGGTTGGTGTGTCGAAGGTGATATTCTCATCCGTGATTAGCATCAGGTGCTGGATCAGAATGCGGCTTGCCTCACGAATAGCGTCTTCCGGGTGAATGGTACCGTCGGTTTTAATATCGATGGTCAGCTTTTCGTAGTCCGTACGCTGACCTACGCGGGTGCTTTCAACACGGTAGGCAACGTTTTTAATTGGAGTGTAAATAGCATCGATTGGAATTACACCGATTGCTGCGTCTTTAGGAGCGCCATCTTCAGCTGGCTGATAGCCACGACCTTTGCTGATAGTCAATTCAAGTTCAAGGGTCACGGAAGGCTCCATGCGGCAAAGCAGGAGATCCGGGTTCATGATCTTGAATACATTGGTAAAGTCCTCGATATCAGCAGCGCGGAATTCTTCTTTACCGCTAATGGTGAGGTAAATTTTTTCTTGTGGGTTTTTGTCGTCAGTAACCACAGGTTTGATGCGCACCTGTTTGAGGTTAAGCACGATATCCACCACGTCTTCAACTACGCCCTTGATCGTCGCAAATTCATGATCCACACCACCAATACGCACAGCGCTGATGGCATAGCCTTCCAGTGAGGAGAGGAGAACGCGACGAAGCGAGTTACCAACCGTTTGACCGAAACCGGGTTCCAAAGGTTTGAACTCGAATGTACCTTCAAAATCTGTTGCTTTTTGAAGCAGGATTTTGTCAGGCTTTTGGAAATTGAGAATACTCATATGTGGAATGCTCCGAAAGAGTGTTGGTGGGAAAAACGAATTTGATTTTGAGGCGGGTGTTGGGGGAGGCTTGTAAAAAGCCTGTGCAGGCAAACACCAAAATGGTTGGCCCTCTAAAAGAGGGCCAACCGTTTGGCTGTTGCAAGCTATTATTTGGAGTACAATTCAACGATCAGCTGTTCGTTGATATTCTCCGGAATTTGATCGCGCTGTGGGTATGCCAGGAAAATACCCTGCATTTTGTCAACATTCCATTCCAACCATCCGTAGTTGCGTACATTATTGGTTTTAGCACCAACATGTGTGGTAACTACTTCAAGGGCTTTGGATTTACCGCGAACTGCCACGATATCACCTGGCTTCAGGGAGTACGATGGAATATTTACCACCTTGCCATTCACGGTGATGTGACGGTGACCCACCAACTGACGTGCACCACGACGGGTTGGGGAGATACCCATACGGTAAACCGTGTTGTCCAGGCGAGCTTCGAGCAATTGAAGCAAAACTTCACCGGTAACACCGTGGCGACGCGTAGCGTTCACGAATGTCTTGCGGAACTGACGCTCCAGCACACCGTAGGTGTATTTAGCTTTTTGCTTTTCTTTCAGCTGTCCGGCGTAGTTGGAAGCCTGCTTTTTCTTGCGAGACAAGCCATGTTGGCCAGGAGGATACTTCCGGCGTTCGAATGCTTTATCGAAGCCAAAAATAGGTTCGCCGAATGAGCGGGCTTTCTTGGTGGTTGGTCCAGTATAACGAGCCATCTTATTGGAATGTGGTCAATTTTTTGATTGAATTATACGCGGCGACGCTTTGGAGGGCGACAGCCGTTGTGTGGCATTGGGGTAACGTCGTTTATCACGAGTACCTTGATACCAGACTGGTCAATGGCACGGATAGCAGATTCACGACCGGAACCCGGGCCTTTTACAAACACCTCAGCAGAACGAATACCGGCTTCGTGTGCAGTTTTAGCTGCATCGCTGGCTGCTACCTGAGCTGCGTAAGGCGTATTTTTCTTGGAACCACGGAATCCTGCTTTACCAGCAGAAGCCCAGGAAACTACCTCACCTTGTTTGTTGGTGATGGAGATAATGATGTTGTTAAAACTCGCTTGAATGAAAACGAGGCCTTCGGGGGTGATTTTCACCTTCCGCTTAACAACCTTTTTTGCTGAACCTTTTGCCATTTTATGAGAATATGGTCAATTTTTGAATGTGGTCAATGTGTTGAATGTGACGAATGCAGTCGAATCTGATGACCACATTTTCCACATTGGTCACATTACTTAGTTACTTTCTTTTTGCCGGCAACCGTTTTACGCTTGCCCTTACGGGTACGTGCATTGGTACGCGTACGCTGGCCACGCAATGGCAGACCTTTACGGTGACGCAGACCACGGTAGCAACCGATGTCCATCAAACGTTTGATGTTCGTCTGTACTTCGGAACGCAACTGGCCTTCCGTTTTGTACTCATCGGCGATGATACGGGCAATAGCCTTGATGTTCTCATCCGTCCATGCCTCGGCTTTGGTGTCCTCGCTTACACCGGCTTTCTCCAGAATCTCCCTGGCGGAAGAATTCCCGATGCCGTAGATATACGTGAGGCTTACAACACCCCTTTTATGACGGGGCAAATCTACACCTGCAATACGTGCCATTGTATTTTGTTGATTTTGATGCTGTTGTTAGGTTGATTCGGTTCGGATCGGAGAAGCATATTACTATGCACCAACCCCCGAAACGCGTCCTTACCCTTGACGTTGTTTAAATTTCGGGTTCTTCTTGTTGATTACGTACAATTTGCCTTTACGGCGAACGATCTTGCAATCAACAGAACGCTTCTTGATGGACGGTCTGACTTTCATATCGTGTCGAATTGTCTGTTTTCAAAAATTTGTAAGCACTTGTCATTCAACAAGTTACTTGTAGCGGTAAATGATGCGTCCCCGTGTTAGGTCGTAAGGCGACATCTCCACAGAAACTTTGTCGCCTGGTAATATCCGGATATAGTGCATGCGCATTTTACCGGATATGGTTGCCAAGATAATGTGCCCATTTTCAAGCTGAACTTTGAAATTTGCATTCGAAAGTGCTTCTGAAACCACACCGTCTTGTTTGATAATGTCTTCTTTTGCCATAAAAATGGTCGTTTTCTGATTTCGGGGTGCAAAGGTCTAACTTTTAGGCAGTACTTCCTGCAAATTTGGATTATTTTTTATTTCATCCAAAATATAGGAGTGATCTGAGAGTATATCAGCCTTTCCTTTCATCACTGCTACAGAGTGTTCAAAGTGTGCACTGGGCAGTTTATCACGGGTTAAAATGGTCCAACCATCATCCATTTGATAAACTTCTTTTTTCCCCATGTTCACCATTGGTTCAATGGCAATGGTCAATCCTTCCTGAAGCAAAGGGCCTTTTCCGCGTTTTCCGTAATTAGGCACCTCCGGTTCTTCATGTAATGATCTTCCCACTCCGTGACCAACCAAATCCCGAACCACCCCGTAACCATGTTGTCTTTCACAATATTCCTGAATGGCTGCTGAAATATCTCCTACTCTCTTGCCATGTACTGCTTGTTCGATACCCAGATATAAGGAAGCGTAGGTTACCCGAAGTAATTCCATGGATTTGGCATCTACTTCCTGAAAAGCAAAGGTGAATGCTGCATCACCATAAAAGCCTTCCAGTTCAACACCACAATCTACAGATACCACATCTCCTTCCTTAAATTCCCGGCTGCCCGGAATTCCGTGCACCACAATATCATTGTACGACACACACAAGGAAGCCGGGAACGGATTTTGTTTAGGGCCGTATCCTTTGAATGCAGGCCTTCCACCATGATCCCGTATAAATTCCTCTGCCGCTTTATCAATGGTTTTACCTGTAATGCCAGGCTTCAACATACTCGCAACATGCGCCAATGTTTTGGAAACAATCAGGTTGGCATTGCGCATCAACTCAATTTCGGCAGCAGTTTTAAAATGAAATTGTCTGCCGTCAGATCCTTTTCCAAACAAGCCCATATTGGTCTTTATTGAGGCTGTCCAACCTGGATACCAGTGGTGGAGCGGCCTTGGATACGACCAGACTTAATAAGACCGTCGTATTTTTTGGTCAACAAATAGCTTTCAATCACCTGCAGTGTATCCAATGCAACGCCCACCATAATGAGCAATGTAGTACCTCCGAAGAACAGTGCAAACTGTTGGTTCACACCAAATACTGCAGCAATTGAAGGCAGAATACCGAGCAGACCGAGGAATACTGCACCAGGCAGCGTGATTCGGGTCATGATATTGTCGATATATTCTGAAGTAGATTCACCAGGCTTAACACCCGGAATGAAAGCATTATTACGCTTCAAATATTCAGCATAGTTCGTCGGATTGATCATCAACGCCGTATATACATACGTGAAGATTACGATCAGGGTGAAGAACAGTGCATTGTAGCCGAAAGAATAGATATCGGAGAACATGCTCAAACCACCACCTGCAGCGCCTCCTGAGAGGTATTGCATGGCTGTTGCAGGAAGGAACATCAAAGCCTGAGCAAAGATGATCGGCATAACACCTGCGGAGTTGATCTTCAGTGGCAGGTAATCACGAGCGCTTGACGTAGGCGCTGCACCTCCGGATCGGCCAACCATACGTTTGGCAAACTGAATCGGGATACGACGGACACCCTGGATAACCAGAATAGTAGCCAAAACGATCACAAAGAATACCGCCAGTTCAACAAAGAACAGCAAAAGTTTATTCTCACCGAACAGTTTAACGAATTCAAAAGAGAACGCGTAAGGCAGACGAGCAATGATACCAGCCTGAATGATCAGGGATGTACCGTTACCAAGGCCTTTATCCGTGATCCGCTCACCCAGCCACATACAGAAGATGGTACCAGCGGTAAGGATAATGATGTTGGAGAACCAAAACAGACCCTCCGGAACTTCGGGAGATACGCCGCCAGGAATGCTGCGTACCAATTGAAGGTAACCACCACCCTGAACCAATGTAATCGCTACGGTCAGGAAACGGGTGATTTGATTCAGACGCTTGCGGCCACTTTCACCTTCCTTCGTTTGAAGACGCTGGAAGTATGGAACCGCAAAGCCAAGCAGCTGCACAATAATGGATGCCGTAATATATGGCATTACACCAAGGGCAAAAATTGCCGCGTTGTCAAATGCACCACCGGTGAACACGTTGATCAAACCTAACAGGTCATTAGCGCCACGATTTTGAGCCGCACGATCTAATGCTGCCGGTACCACGCCCGGTAATACGATGAATGTACCAGCCCGATATACCAGCAAAAGAGCCAGTGTGAACAGGATACGATCGCGGAGCTCTTTAATGCTCCAGATATTTTTGAGAACGGTAAAAAATTTCATTACCGAAAGAGGATTTAAACGAGTTCAATGCTTCCACCGAGGGCTTCGATGGCGGCTTTTGCGGATGCAGATGCAGCGTGTACTTTCAGGGTTACTTTAGAAGTAAGCTTACCAGTACCCAGCACTTTGATCTTGTCGGAAGCACGGGATACACCGGCTGCCACCAGTGAAGCAACATCGAAGCTGCTGTTACCGGTTTTTTGTACCAATGCTTCCAGCGCTCCAAGGTTCAGTGGCACATATTCAACGCGGTTTACATTTTTGAAACCACGTTTAGGCAAGCGACGCTGCATAGGTGTTTGACCACCTTCGAAGTGACGCTTTTGCTTGGCGCCGCTACGTGCTTTGTCACCTTTGTGACCACGCGTAGAGGTGCCGCCACGGCCCGAGCCAGTACCACGGCCTATACGCTTTTCATTCTTGGTTGAACCTTCTGCCGGACGGAGATTAGAGAGATCCATTTTTTTTCTTTATTGCCAGACTGCAGTGAACCTGCAATCAGATTTTGTTGAATTTGATTTCGCCGGATAAATCAGACGTTTTCCACTTTAACCAGATGCTGAACCACACGGATCATACCTTCAAGCTGAGGTGTTACTTCGTGTTGAACAGTTTGGTTCATTTTACGGAAACCCAGGGCCACAAGCGTTTGTTTCTGACGCTTTGGCTTGTCGATTGGGCTCCTAAACAAGGTAATATTTACTTTGCTCATGTCTTAAATCCTTTAGCCGTTAAAGAGTTTTTCCATTGAAATACCGCGCTGACGAGCAACTTCTGCAGGACTGCGAAGGCTGGTAAGGGCAGCAATGGTTGCTTTTACAACGTTGTGCGGATTAGCAGAACCTTGCGACTTGGCAAGACAGTCATGCACACCAACGGATTCCAGAACAGCACGCATAGCGCCGCCTGCAATCACACCAGTACCATGTGCAGCTGGCTTGATCAAAACGCGACCAGCATCGAACTTACCATGCACTTCGTGTGGAATGGTACCATTCAGGATGGGCACTTTTACCAGGTTTTTTTCTGCATCCTTTACAGCCTTGGAGATGGCTTCAGACACCTCACGTGCCTTGCCAAGTCCCTGGCCAATGGTGCCCTTGCCGTCACCAACCACTACTACTGCAGCGAAGGTGAACGTACGGCCACCTTTCGTAACTTTAGCTACGCGGTTGAGCGCCACGAGTTTTTCCTTGAGGCCGGACTCTTCCGTGGTACGCGAAACTTCTTTTTCTCTTTCTTGCCTTGCCATGTTGCTAAGCTTTTTTATTTGTTGATTTGATCATTGACCTAAAATCCGGCCAATTACTCGAATAACCAATGTTTAGAATTGAAGCCCTCCTTCACGAGCGCCTTCAGCCAGAGCCTTTACGCGTCCGTGGTAAAGGTATCCACCGCGGTCGAATACCACATTCAGGATACCCGCAGCTTTTGCCCGTTCTGCGATCAACTTGCCTACTTCAGTAGCTTGAGCAGTATTCGGACCTTTCATACCTATAGAAGAAGCCGCAGCCAATGTATGACCCATCTGATCGTTGATCAACTGGCAATAGATAGCGTTGTTAGAGCGGTAAACACTCAAACGTGGGCGCTCTGCTGTGCCGTTCACCTTCTTACGAATGCGGAGGTGAATACGTTTACGGCTTTGTTCTTTTGTACGTTTCATTGTTATAGTATCAATTTAGGCAACCCGATGACTGGCCGGGACAGCGATTGATGTTATGTTGATGGTGTTCAGCCCTATCTTGTTTAAAACATTGAACAGGCGGAACATCACTACTTTATTATTTTTTACCGCCGGCAGTCTTACCTGCTTTGCGACGAATTTGTTCACCTTTGAACATAATACCCTTGCCTTTATATGGCTCAGGTTTACGGAAGCCACGCATTTTTGCGCATACCTGGCCCAGCAGTTCTTTGTCGATACCTTCCAGACGGATCAAAGGTGCCTGACCTTTTTCCATGGCTGTGGTAACTTTAATTTCAGACGGGATATAGAACATCACCGGGTGAGAATAACCGATAGTGAAAGTAACCAGGTTGCCCTGATTTTCAACACGGTAACCTACACCGATCACTTCCATTTCGCGAACGTAACCTTCGCTTACACCTACCACCATATTGTTGATAAGTGCGCGGTAAAGACCATGCATGGAGCGGTGGCGCTTCTGATCCGTTGGGCGGGTCACTGTAAGGGTGCCGTCTTCAACTCCGACTTTGATATCGGGGTCAATTTTTTGGCTGAGCGTACCCTTTGGGCCCTTCACCGTAACGGTGTTGTCGGCAGAAACCGAAACTTCCACTTTTGCAGGAAGGCTGATAGGCAATTTTCCAATGCGTGACATATCGCAGAGTGTTCTTAAAGTTCTTGTAGAAATTAGCTGATGTAACAAATAAGCTCGCCGCCTACGTTGAGATCGCGTGCTTTTTTGTCGGTCATCACCCCTTTAGACGTGGACACAATCATAATGCCCAAGCCATTGATAATACGAGGAATATCGCCTGCACCAGAAAACTTACGCAGGCCTGGACGGCTTACACGTACGAGTTCACGGATGACCGGCTGTTTGGTAGACGGGTCGTATTTCAGGGCAATTTTGATAAGACCCTGCTTGTTTTCCGGCGTCTTTTCCTCAAAGGTATACTTGAGAATATACCCTTGGTCATATAAGATCTCCGTCATGGATTTCTTAATACGCGAAGCTGGAATCTCGACGATACGATGCCCCGCCATTTGCGCATTGCGGATGCGGGTGAGATAGTCTGCTATCGGGTCGGTGACGTGCATTTTATCAAAAGTTGTTGATAGTTGTTGGATGGTCGACTTTCAAATGCCCCAAAAGAAGCGCAATTGAAGGTCAGTAGAATCTTACCAGGAGGCTTTGGTTACGCCTGGTATTTTGCCGTACAATGCCATTTCGCGGAACTTAACACGGCAAATACCGAATTTGCGCATGTATCCTTTCGGACGGCCGGTCAGCAGGCAGCGGTTGTGCAGGCGGATCGGATTGGCGTTACGCGGAAGCTTGTCCAGTGCATCATAGTCGCCAGCTTCTTTGAGCTGCTTGCGGATTTCCGCATATTTGGCTACCATGCGCTTGCGTTTATTTTCGCGGGCAATGACGGATTTCTTTGCCATATTGCTTTATGTCGTTGAAAATGAGAGTCAGAGTTATTTTTTGTAGAATGGCATACCCAATTCTTTCAACAGGGCATACGCTTCTGCATCCGTATTGGCAGTGGTTACAAAACTGATGTCCATACCCATGATTTTGCTCACCTTTTCGATGTCAATTTCAGGGAAGATAATCTGTTCCGTAATGCCCATGCTGTAGTTGCCACGACCATCGAATGATTTATCATTCACCCCACGGAAGTCACGTACACGTGGAAGTGAGATATTAAGGAAACGATCGAGGAACTCATACATCCGCTCACCACGCAGCGTTACACGAACGCCGATTGGCATACCTTCACGGAGTTTAAAGTTAGATACTGACTTCTTTGCCTTTGTAGAAACCGCTTTCTGGCCTACGATGGTTGAGAGTTCAGTAGCTGCATTATCCACAAGCTTCTTATCGCCAGTGGCATCACCAATACCTTGGTTAATGCAGATCTTTTCGATGCGGGGAACCTGCATCAAAGAAGAGTAGTTGAACTGCTTCATCAAAGCAGGAACTACTTCGTTCTGGTATTTTGTCTTAAGACGAGGTACGTATTTCATTACTTAATGACGTTACCGGATTTTTTAGAAAAGCGAACGCGCTCACCTTTTTCTTCTCGGCGGCCAATGCGCGTTGCTTCGCCGCTTTTAGGATCCACGTGAGAAAGGTTTGAAACATGAATAGTGGCTTCCATTTCCTGGATACCGCCAGACTCCGTTTGAGTAGCCTTTACGTGTTTTTTTACGATGCGAACGCCCTGCACGATAGCGCGGTTTAGATCAGGGAATACCTGAAGGACTTCGCCCTTCTTTCCCTTATCGTCGCCAGAAATAACCACCACATTGTCTCCTTTACGGATATGTAGTTTAGGCGCAAAGCGTTTTACAGAATTTTTCTTCGTAGCCATTTCTAGAATGGTTGAATTTATGAGTATTTAGAGCACTTCCGGGGCAAGGGATACAATACGCATGTAATCCTTATCGCGCAATTCACGAGCTACCGGGCCGAAGATACGGGTACCGCGCGGCTCGTCAGAGGCGTTCAGCAGTACAACCGCGTTATCGTCGAAACGGATGTATGAACCATCCTTGCGGCGAAGCTCTTTGCGGGTGCGCACGATAACAGCTTTAGAAACCGTGCCCTTTTTGATAGCGCCACTTGAAGATGCATCCTTAACAGACACAACAATTTTGTCGCCTACGCCAGCATAGCGTTGGCGGGTATGGCCCAGCACACGGATGCAGAGCACTTCTTTCGCGCCGGAGTTATCGGCCACATTCAATCGAGACTCTTGTTGAATCATGACTTTTTATTCGGTTGACGGTTGACGGTGGACGGTTGACGGTGAACGGTGGACGGTGGACGGTTATTGAAACCGTTAACCGAGAACCGTTGGCCGTAAGCCGTAAGCCGTATCCCGTGGTTATTTACTTCGCTCTTTCAACGACTTCGACCAGGCGCCAGCGTTTCATTTTGCTGAGCGGACGGGTTTCCATGATACGAACCACATCACCCGCATTGCAAGTGTTTTCTTCGTCGTGTGCGAAGAACTTCTTGGAACGCTTTACGAACTTTCCATAAAGCGGGTGCATAAGTCGGCGTTCGACTTTTACAGTGATGGTTTTATCCATTTTAGTGGATACTACAACCCCTGTTTTTTGTTTGCGAAGTTTTCTTTCTACTGCTTCCATCTATCGAGATGTAATTAGTTGTGCAATGTGTGTTGTTGAAAACTGATTCAACGGTTTCTGCGGCGACGGGCGCGAAGTTTACTGCGCAATTCGAGTTCTTCGGCGCTCATGGCTGCCATTTCGCGGCGACGGCCTTCAGTGAGGATACGTGCAACATTGCGACGCAGTTCACGGATTTCCATTGGGTTGCCAATGCCTTTGGCCGCATGGTCGAACTTCAGTTGCTGATATTCCTGTTCTGCACTGGCCAGTTCGCTTAGGAGCTGGTCGTCAGTCATATCAACGAGGTTCAATATTTCCTTTGCCATGGTATTTAATGTGCTATTGTGGTCAAATTATCCTTCGTAGTCGTGGCGCGTTACGGTTTTGCAAAGCACCGGGAGCTTTTGAGCGCCCAAACGAAGGGAAGCATGGGCAATTTCAGGGCTTACACCTTCGATTTCGAAGATGATACGGCCTGGTTGAATTTCTGCAACGTAATGATCCACTGCACCTTTACCCTTACCCATACGTACCTCGGCTGGCTTGGCCGTAAGGGGTTTATCCGGGAATACGCGGATCCAAACCTTACCCTCACGTTTCATGTTACGGGTAAGTGCGATACGTGCCGCTTCGATCTGACGGCTCGTTAAACGGCCGTACTCCAGGGATTTGAGAGCAAAGGAGCCGAATGAAATCGAACTGCCTTTGAAAGCAATACCGCTGTTGCGGCCTTTGTGCTGTTTGCGATATTTCTGACGCTTGGGCTGTAACATCGTCTGGATGAATTTAAAAGCCTGTCAATCAATGTTTGAATACGAAGGAGAACAAATTATTGAGACTCCTTTTTGAGGTTGTTTATCGGCGACCTCCGCCTCCACCTCCACGGCGATCTCCACCTCCGCGGCGATCTCCACCTCCGCCTCGACGGTCACCACCGCCGCCGCCTTCGCGACGATCGCGGCGATCTCCACCGCCACGGCGATCATCACCTCCGCGACGGTCATCACGACGCTCATCACGGCGATCTCCACCGGTGCCTTCTGCCGCTGCGAACGGAGTCAGTTCACGTTTCTGGAGTACTTCGCCTTTAAAGAGCCATACTTTGATACCGATCTTACCGTAAACGGTTTGAGCTTCAACCAAAGCGTAATCAATATCCGCGCGGAAGGTGTGCAAAGGAGTACGTCCTTCTTTGTATTCTTCCGTACGGGCAATCTCCGCGCCACCAACACGTCCGCTGATACGAACTTTGATGCCTTCGCCGCCGGCACGCATAGTACCCTGAATAGCGCCTTTAATGGCACGACGGTGATTGATACGAGCTTCGATTTGCTTGGCGATTTGTTCGCCTACAATATTGGCATCCAATTCAGGCTTGCGAATCTCGAAGATATTAATCTGGATATCCTTTCCTGTGAGGAGCTTCAATTCTTCTTTAATCAGGTCAACCTCTTTACCACCTTTACCGATAATGATACCGGGCCGGCTGGTGTGGATGGTTACGGTAACACGGCGCATAGTGCGCTCGATGGCAATACGGCTGATGCCGTTTTGCACTGGTTTATTGCGGTCACGTGGATCGGCCGTTGCTGTTTTCGGACGACGAGCACGGAGGTAGGCGCGGATTTTTTCATCCTCTACTACTTTAAGACCGTAATCTTTATCGGCGTACCAGTTGGAGTCCCAACCACGGATGATGCCTAGACGGTTACCGATCGGATTTGCTTTTTGACCCATTATCTTGTCTGAATGAGAGATGGTACAAATAATTGATTTTCAGTCGCTTATGCTTCTCCTTCGAGGGCTACGCGATTTTCAACTACGATGGTTACGTGGTTGCGACGCTTACGAACGCGGTATGCGCGGCCTTGTGGCGCCGGAAGGAAGCGATAGATGATGGAACCCGGATCTACGAACGCGGTTTTGATCACCAGATCAAACTCGTCGGCTCCGCCTACCTGATCAGTTTTCTGCTCCCAGTTGCTTACGGCAGACAGCACCAGTTTCTCCAGCCAAATGGCTGCTTCTTTGTTGGTGTAGCGCAGAATGCCCAGGGCATCCACCACCTTTTTGCCGCGAATATTGTCCACTACCAAACGCATTTTGCGTGGTGACATTGGGACGTTTCTCAGTTTTGCTACTGCTTCCATTGTTAAAGACGTTGGACTGTTGGACTGTTGGACGTTGGACAATTAAGGTCTAATGTCCGGAGTCCTATATCTAAAGTCAAAGTTTATTTTCTGTTGCCTCCGTGACCACGGAAGTTACGCGTAGGAGAGAATTCTCCGAGTTTATGACCAACCATGTTTTCGGTAACGAATACCGGAACGAAGGTTTTGCCGTTATGCACTGCGATGGTTTCGCCCACCATATCAGGGATAATCATCGAAGAGCGGCTCCAGGTTTTGATTACCTGTTTGCGGTTGCTCTGCTTTGCTTTTTCGACCTTAGCCAACAGCGAGTGGTGGATATAAGGTCCTTTCTTAAGTGAACGCGGCATACAATTATGTTTGATGCGTTGATGTTTATGGTTGAGTTATTAGCCGTTCCGAATATTATTTCGATTTGCGGCTAATGATGAGCGCGTTAGAAGCTTTAGTCTTGCTACGCGTTTTAGCGCCTTTAGACTTGAAGCCTTTACGGGTACGTGGGTGACCACCGGAAGCGCGACCTTCGCCACCACCCATCGGGTGATCTACCGGGTTCATCACTACTGGACGAACACGTGGGCGACGGCCTTTCCAACGGTTACGACCTGCTTTACCCATGACTTCCAGGTTATGGTCGGCGTTACCTACAGTACCGATGGTTGCACGGCAAGTAAGCAGGATACGACGAACTTCACCGGAGGGCATGCGCAATACCGCATAACGATCTTCGCGACCCATCATCACTGCGCTAACACCGGCACTGCGTACGAGTTTGCCGCCCTGACCGGGTTGCAATTCGATGTTGTGCAGGATAGCACCGAGTGGCACTTCAGCGAGGTAGAGACAGTTTCCGTTTTCCGGAGCAGCTCCGCGACCGGATACTATCACTTGCCCAACTTCCATACCTTTTGGAGCCAGGATGTATGCCTTTTCGCCATCAGTATAAGTAATGAGTGCGATGTAGGCGCTGCGGTAAGGATCGTATTGAATAGAATTTACCGTAGCCTGACCTTGTTTGTCGCGCTTGAAATCAATGAAACGGTAGCGACGTTTGTGACCACCGCCACGATACCGCATGGTACGACGACCATCCGAATTGCGACCACCCGTTGTGCCGAACGATGTCAGCAAGGACTTTTCGGGTTTAGCGCCCTTTGTCAATTCATCTCTGGAAACCGCTACGCGGAAGCGTTGGCCAGGCGTAAGCGGATTGAATTTCTTAACTGCCATTTTTTATGTCAGTGATGATATTTGAGTGATAGGATTAGATCCTGTTGCTCGTTTTACAATGATTGTTCGTCTCCGAAGAAATCGATTCTTTCGCCTGGCGCCAGGGTTACATAAGCTTTTTTATAGCTGCTTTTGGAACCGCGGACGATGGCTGTTTTGCTGCTGCGTGCTTTGGGTTTGCCCGGCATTACAGCCGTGTTCACTCCTTTTACGCTTACGTTGAACATTTTTTCAACCGCAGCGCCGATCTCCAGTTTATTGGCGTCCTTATTTACCACGAAAGCATACGTATCACGCTTGTCGGCGAGTTTGGTAGATTTTTCCGTGATAACGGGCTTGATCAAAATTTGCTTAGCCATTTTTTGTACAATTGACTGTTGGCGGTTGGCTTTGATGCAGGATCATAGCCAAGGTTCAACGTATTTTATTCGCAGTTTTCTTTGATCTTTACGATAGCGCTTTCAGCGATCACCAGGGCGCCTGCGTTGAGGATCTGGTACGTGCTCAAGTCGCTGGCCGGAGCGATAGCTGCGCGGTCGATATTGCGACAAGATTTGTACAGGATCTGATCATAAGCTGGCAGAACGGTAAGCGGCTTTTTGCTGTCTACCTTCAGGCAGCGCAGGAAATCTACAAAAGCAGATGTTTTTGGCGCTTCGAAAGAGAAGTCTTCTACTACATAGATCACGCCTTCAGCGGCTTTTGCAGAGAGTGCGCTACGACGGGCGAGGCGCTTAACTTTTGCATTGACATCTATGTCGTAGTTACGTGGGCGCGGACCGAATACACGGCCACCACCACGGTAGAGCGGGTTGTTAATGTCGCCTTTACGTGAACCGCCCGTGCCTTTTTGCTTGTGCAGTTTACGAGTAGAGCCGCTCATTTCACTGCGCTCCTTGGATTTATGAGTACCTTGGCGTTGAGCTGCGAGATAGCGCTTCACGTCAAGCCATACACTGTGCTGGTGTGGCTCGATTCCGAAGATCTCTGCCGGCAGTTCAACTTTGCGGCCGGTGTCTTCGCCTTTAATGTTATAGACCGAAACTTTCATTTCCTCAAGAAATTAAAGGTCAAGAGTTATTTTTCAATGATTACGTATGCTCCCTTGTGACCAGGAACAGCGCCTTTTACCAGGATGAGGTTTTGATCCGGGAAAATCTTCACCACCTGAAGGCGGCGAACTTTAACCCGATCCACACCCATGTGACCACCCATGCGCATACCCTTCATTACTTTAGCGCCGGTAGAGGAGTTACCCAATGAACCCGGAGCGCGAAGGCGGTTATGCTGACCGTGCGTTTGTTGCATGACACCGCCGAAGCCGTGACGTTTAACTACGCCCTGGAAGCCTTTACCCTTAGAGGTGCCAACCACACTTACTTTGTCGCCTTCAACGAATACATCCGTTACCGTAACCTCTTCGCCGAGGTTTTTGGCTACGTTCATATCGCGGAATTCGAGCACTTTGTGGAGTGGCTCTTCAAGGCCAGCGGCTTTGAAATGGCCCATAAGGGGCTTAGGAGTGTTTTTGGCTTTACGATCGCCGTAAGCCAGCTGGAGGGCTTTGTAGCCGTCCTTGTCTTCGGTACGCACCTGAGTTACGGTGCAAGGGCCAGCCTCAATGATCGTCACTGCAACGTTTTTACCGTTGGTGTCGTAGACGCTGGTCATACCTAGTTTTTTGCCAATCAGACCGTTCACGTTCGTCAGAATTTTATGTGTTGAACGACTTATGTTAAGTTGGCGTGGAGCCCGGTCGTGCAGATACACGAAAAGCGATTTTCCGTTTTGCGGAACCGCTTACGGAAGTGGCAGTTATTCGGAAAAACCGGAACACTTTGACCACTACCGGAAACCACAAACAATTAGAATCAGATAATGCGTTAGGTGAGCTTGACTTGAATGTCAACGCCGCTCGGCAGTTCCAACTTGGAGAGAGCGTCCACCGTCTTTTGGGTCGGTGTGTAGATTTCAATCAAGCGCTTGTGGGTGCGCAACTGGAACTGCTCCCGAGCTTTCTTGTTCACGTGCGGAGAACGCAGGACTGTGAACACTTCTTTCTCAGTGGGCAGCGGAATCGGGCCAGTTACAACGGCTCCACTCGCACGCACAGTTTTTACGATCTTCTCAGTAGACTTATCTACCAAGTTGTAATCGTAAGACCGGAGTTTAATGCGAATTTTCTGATTCATTACCTCGTAAGTACTTTAAAATTTCAATTTCGTGCTTTTGAATGAGCCTAAACAAAACTTAATTTTGTTCACCTCTTTCCGAAAGCGGACGCAAAGGTAGAAACACTTGGACTAATTTTCCAAATAGGTTTGAAAAAAAATGGAAAAAAGTTTGTGTGGGGGGGATTAAGACATTGAATACGGCTGATTTAGGCATGAAACAGGTCATTTTGATTCTTTTAACCGGTTTAATGGTAGACGGCTTTTATCTTCCAACTAGGAATCGCTTACTGGTTATTATCTCGTTTTCATGTACGATCATCAAATAGTATACTCCTGTTATAACTTCAGATACCTCCATACGTGTCTCCGTTGAACTCAGGTTAACCTTTTTAATAGTTATCCCGCTATTTGACACCAAAAACGCAGACAAATTACTTAATGGGTAATTCGTTGGCAGTTGGATGTTAACATAACTATTTGCCGGATTGGGATAAACAAGAATATCTTTTCCTTTTAAAAAAGCGATTTCCTTGGTATCTGTGATGTAATTTGTTTCACTACAATTAGGTTGTAAGCATCCCAAGGAGTCCAATTTCAGGATCCAGTTGTGTGATTCAAACACCCCTGTCATGTTATTGATGTTCGTACCAACGGCTAAATAGCCGCCGTCGCTGGTATGTATAATAGACTGCAATTTAAATGCTTCTCCCTGAAAAGTGGTATCTACATAAGACTTCTCCCAAAGGACTTCTTTGTTTTCATCTACCCTGAAAACCCAACCCGCAGGGTCTGGGTTGGGGTCCGTAATGAGATCGACGAAATTGCTTCCACAGCCTGCCAAACCCTTTTGCCAGATGGGTTCCAGGTCTTCTATTGCTTTGAGGCTTTGATTTTCAAAAACAATGGAATCTTGGATTTTACCAGCCATGTCAATGTAAAATAGGGCTGGGGGAGTCCAGTCATGGTTGGGCAATAATGTCTTCGTGTGCCAGTTGGCTACCAAGGTATTAAGGTCTGTCTGGACAACAACGGGCTGATCTGGTTGAAAGGAAAGGGGGAAAGCCAAATTCCAGATAAGGTTGCCGGATGTATCAACGCTGGCTACCCCTCCGGTAAAATCTGTAAAGCACGACACCGGACATGCATCATAAGAGAATATCGTTTGACGGTCGGTGGTTTCTATGATGGACCACCCCAGACTTTGTCGGTTTTGGAAATCGTAGGTGTGTTCGTCAATGAGGTTGCCGTCAAGGTCAGTTTTGACCAAATAGACAATCCGCAGGGGTTGCCCTGGCGCATCAGGATAACGGGTGCCACATATTACAATATGGTCGTCAGTAGTAAAGGCCATTGATGCACTGGCATCAAACTTATCTGGCTTTCCATAGGCTCTATTCCAAATGATATTGCCGTCCATGTCCAAGCAATACAAAACTGATTGCTTATCCGGTTGATTGGTGCTACCACAAATATAGATTTTGTCGCCCCGAACAACCAAAGAATTGCTGGCATTTGGGTAGAAATCAAACTGTTTGAACCAAACTACGTCACCATTTTTATCCAGTTTAGACAATACCATACAAATTATGACATCCTGCCCAAGGCATTCTCCCCAAGAGCCGATAATATACCCGTCTGCAACCTCTGCAACTGTCCAGGCATTTTCCGGGTCTAAGGGATAGTTGGAAATGACCTTTGAAAAAGTTGTTTGCGTACAAATCGGTAAAGAACTGCAACAGCACGCCAATAAGAGAATGAGGTATCGCATAGGATTGAAAAATAAGAAAGAGAAGCGGCAGCATGAGGGGGGGGGCTCAAGCTACCGCTTCTCTTTTGGTTAACGGATGATACACTTTTGGTGATTAGTGACAGTGTGGGGGGGATTAAGACATTGAATACGGCTGATTTAGACATGAAACAGGTCATTTTGATTCTTTTAACCGGTTTAATGGTAGACGGCTTTTATCTTCCAATTAGGAATCGCTTACTGGTTATTATCTCGTTTTCATGTACGATCATCAAATAGTATACTCCTGTTATAACTTCAGATACCTCCATACGTGTCTCCGTTGAACTCAGGTTAACCTTTTTAATAGTTATCCCGCTATTTGACACCAAAAAAGCAGACAAATTATTTAATGGGTAATTCGTTGGTAGTTGGATATTTACATAACTATTTGCCGGATTGGGATAAACAAGAATATCCTTTCCTTTTAAGAAAGTGACTTCCTTGGTGTCTGTGATATAATTAGTTTCGCCACAATTAGGTTGTAAGCATCCCAAGGAGTCTAATTTAAGAATCCAGTTGTGAGATTCATATACACCCGTCATATTGTTGTCGATGGAGCCAACTGCAATGTAGCCCCCATCGGTAGTATGCATGATGGATTGTAATGTAAATGGTTTGCCCTGAAAAGTAGTGTCTACGTAAGACCTCTCCCAAAGCAATTCCTTGTTTTCATCTACCCTGAAAACCCAACCTGCAGGATCCGGGTTGGGATTGGTAATTAAATCAATGAAATTGTTGCCGCAGCCCACCAAACCTTTATCCCAAATGGGTTCCAGGTCTTTTATCGCTTTGAGACTTTGATTTTCAAAAACAAGGGAGTCCTTTATTTGACCGGCCATGTCTATGTAAAAAAGGGCTGGAGGGGTCCAATCATGGTTGGGCAGCATTGTCTTGGTATGCCAATTAGCTACCAGGGTATTCATATCTGACTGAATAACTGATGACAGATCTGGCTGAAAAGAAAACGGGAATGCCAAATTCCAGATGAGGTTGCCGGATGTGTCTACGCTGGCGACTCCTCCGCTAAAATCTGTAAAGCACGACACAGGACAGGCCTCATAAGAGAACACTGTTTGTTGGTCGGTAGTTTCTATGATGGACCAGCCCAAACTTTGGCGGTTTTGGAAATCGTAGGTGTGTTCGTCAATGAGGTTGCCGTCAAGGTCAGTTTTGACCAAATAGACAATCCGCAGGGGTTGCCCTGGCGCATCAGGATAACGGGTGCCACATATTACAATATGGTCGTCAGTAGTAAAGGCCATTGATGCACTGGCATCAAACTTATCTGGCTTTCCATAGGCTCTATTCCAAATGATATTGCCGTCCATGTCCAAGCAATACAAAACTGATTGCTTATCCGGTTGATTGGTGCTACCACAAATATAGATTTTGTCGCCCCGAACAACCAAAGAATTGCTGGCATTTGGGTAGAAATCAAACTGTTTGAACCAAACTACGTCACCATTTTTATCCAGTTTAGACAATACCATACAAATTATGACATCCTGCCCAAGGCATTCTCCAACAGAACCAATAATATACCCGTCTGCAACCTCTGCAACTGTCCAGGCATTTTCCGGGTCTAAGGGATAGTTGGAAATGACCTTTGAAAAAGTTGTTTGCGTGTAGATCGGTAATGAACCGTAACAGCACAATAATATTGAGATGAGGTTTCGCATAGGAGAGAAAAGTGGAAAAGCAATCGGCAGCATGAGGGAGTCCTCATACTGCCGATTCTATATTGGCTAACGTTGAATAATGATCTTGGTCTGGTGGACAGTTTTGCCCCTATCAGAGATAACCAAAAGATAAACTCCAACAGGCAAACTTCCTGTATCAAGTCTTCGCTCGGTTTGAGGTGGAGCGATTGGTTCGTTTATCTGTTGTCGCCCATACATGTCATACACTAAAAGGCTGGCAATTGATTCAGTGGGCAGGGATGGCCATGATACCGTTATCGCGCCGTTCGCCGGAACGGGGAATACACGAAATTCAGCCGTGGTTTGGGTAGGCTTTAAAGCTATCTCTTGCGAACCAGGTATTGAGTATCCACCACCCGGGTTTAGTTCTACGGGGTAAAAACGCCGATCTTTCAATAATCCAAGTATGGCTTGCGCGTAACCGCGCACGGGAGAAGTACTTTCGGCCACAGAATTAAGATACGCCTCTTGACTGATGGAAAGTTGGAAAGTGCCAAGATTTTGCAATCGCTGGAGGTTGATTATCTGCACATCGCGGAACTGTAGGTCCTCGTCGCTCTGGACGGGCAATTGATTGAGCCACAGGGCCGCACCCTCATAATCTTTTCTTCCCATACGCATCCCAAAGATGGCCCAGTCGGCGGCTTTAGATTGTTCTCCTGCCAATAGTCCCTCCATCGTAGCATATTGTCCGGATGCTTGAGACTGTTCCAGTAAGTATCGAAGTATAGCATCTTTCTCCTGTAGCGTTTTGTAGTACTGGTTCAGGGCATTCTCATCCGTGGCGATATAGGGGGCCAATTGCTGGAGTATCGCTCTACGGGTATTCAAATCGTCGGAATTGGGATCTGTCAACCCGGGCGGCAGCCCGCCAAATTGATCGCAATCAATGACAGATAAAAAATCTGTAACAAACTGTTTAGTGTAATTCCCAAGGGTCAGCGGTTCTGAGTTGCATCCTGCCGGGGGTTCACCGGCCAGGTAATAATATTTAAAAGTGGCGGTTTGGTTGAATGGGGCAAGGATATCTACACGTGGGCCAGGGTCAGTAAAGCAGTTGGCAGCTGCCTTGTTGTATTCGCCTTGAATGCTACGCACACTACCGTTCATTTGAGGCGTGGACCATTGCCCCAAAAAGAAATCAATACCGCTGCTCATCTGAAAGTCATTCCCTAGAAATTGCATTTGCTTGTTGTCGCCGTTTGCTGAGATGCCCTCAGTATCACATTCTTTAAAGTTGTTGCAGCCAATCAGGTTCTGGCAAAAGATTCACCCGTTTCGATAAAGATCGTATGCAAAAATCTGCTCTTGTTTGGAAATAAAGGCAATTTATAGGACATAAATTCGACATCCTTTCGATTATTTTTAAAGGTTGCGCCATTTGAGGTTCTAATCAGACCACCCCAGAACACGGGGTTTTCTGTCCTTTTGTAAAAAGGTTCATGCAACTTCCATCAGTGTAGTCCATATAATTCATGAACATATTCCCAGGGCCATTATCATCGCAATTATTGCAACTACACTGTGGGAAAGTGGGACAGCCTTCAGAAGACCATGATTGGTTTGGCGTATCAGCAACCTGATCAGTTCCAGAGCATTCATTTTCATCGCCCCAAATATGGTAACAATTTAACCAATGCCCGACTTCATGTGTAACAACTCGGCCCATGTAGGTCGCATTATCAGTTCCAAAAAAGGCAAAATCGCAAATTATGCCATCCCGGGCTGCGCTTCCGCCCGGGAATTGTGCATATGCTGGATAATCGTCGTCAAAAACATTACATACCCAGATGTTCAAGTATCTGTCTCGATCCCAGGCATCAAGCCCTCCCGACGCAAAAAACTTTACGTTGTGGTACTGGCTCCGGATGACAACTGACTTGGAGCTAACAGCTCCTTTTTCATACTATATAATATAAGGTGTTGCATCACCTGTTTATTCTACGGATCACTCCAATTTCAGGCAACTGCCATGCACAAGCACTTTTCCCTCCTTTTCTAAGGCCCAGTGGTAGATACCGGAAGGCAGCGCGTTTGTTTCGATGTCAAATCCTTCCTCAAAATCTTTACGAAATACCAGGGCGCCCAGTTGGTTAAACAACAAAAAACGGTGTACTGATGGAAGCGGTTGAACCGTGATTTGCATGCTTTCCTGGAATGGGTTGGGGGATACCTGAATATTTAGATTCTCCGCTGGTACTTCGGTTGCATTTATTGTAGACCAGGCAGAGTCGCAAGAATGAGATACAAAATGGAAAGCAGTATCAGGAGTTTCAAAACAACGAAGGTCACCAACCTCCAATTCCCACATGGCATACTTGGGTGCAATCAGCCCTTCATTTCCAATATGCTCATAAATTTTCCGCCCCCAATCATAAAATAAACCATGACTGATGTGCCAAACTTTCAATGACGCGCCATTTATGGAGAGGAACCCTATGGAATCCACATGGATGGTGTCTGCGAGCAACGTATTGCCTTCATTATCTACAGAGTAAACACCGCCTACCACCCAGGAATCCCCCACTTCAGCAGTGAAATCATAGAGCATTTCAAACCGATTGGTCCATTGACTGTAGAAAAATACCGTGTCATTTTGCGAATAAACATAGGTGGGGCTGGGCAGTACCCCATACATAGACGGCAGGTTTAACACCAATTTGCTACACCATTTGCCTTCAAATTGCTCTTTGCCAACTGACTCAATAACATGAGGTCTGACATTCAGCGCAAAATCGAGTTCAGCATAATACCACTTTGCTCCCACAGGAGCGAAATCCGTGTTTTGGGCCCGGAGCGATGAGACTGATAGTAGAAGAAAGAGTATGCGTTGGAAATGTGTCATGGTCGGATGTGTTTAATTGGTATGGTAAACTAAAACATGATTTTTCGCAATCGATGTCCAGGCGTTGTACTGACTCTCACCCCAAACCGCTGCCAGGTATCCATATTTCCCAGTATTTATAAACCCAAAGGCCCCATCACATTTCTTTTATTTGGCCTTATTACGCAGTAAACTAAATTCAACACCCTTAACCATTCAAAAGTAACAAAAGCCACCAATTGGGAAAATTTTTATTGGCACAAATGCCGCGAATTGGCAAAAATGACTTATCTTCAAAGGCAAGCAACTGACAAAAACGCTTTATTAACAAAATTTACAGAGGTTTGACCCTTGTTTTCTTGCAAATCATTTTGCGTCGTCCTATCTTTGCCCAACTTTTTGAGCCAAAATAATATTTCACACCCAAACTACGCGAGTATGTCTGAGAAATTGGATAAAATTGATTTGAAGATCCTGAAGATTCTTCAAGAGAACAGCAAGATCACGAACCTCGACCTTTCTAAAAAGATAGGCCTCTCCCCTGCCCCAACCCTTGAACGCGTAAAAAAACTCGAGCAAAGCGATATTATTCAGAGCTACCACGCACACGTTAATCCTACTCAAATGGGTCTTAATGTGAAAACTTTCGTGTTGGTGTCCCTAGCCTGGAAAAGAGAAAATGCCTTGAACAGCTTCCTGGAAAAAATCTCCCAGATTGATGAGGTAACCGAATGCTACATCATCACTGGCGAAGCCGATTTCCTGATGAAGATCATCTGCCGGGATATCCCAACCTACGAGCAGCTGTTGTTCAAAACCATCAGCCAAATCGAAGAAATTGAGCGCCTGAAAACACTCATGACGCTCTCCACGGTTAAAGACGCTAAAATTTTGCCGTATAACTACGACGAAAAATAAGCCCTTGGCTCAGACCAAAGTGCTGTAACATGAGTCATCCCTGGTTTTGGGGTGGCTCATGTTTTTTTTGAGGAATTAGGATATAAGTGCCGAGACCAAATTAGATAGTATACCGAAAAGGGGTTCATATTTGTTCCTTTACCTAAAATTCAAAAAAACTTTTTATGTGTTTGAGTCAATTATTGTTTTTTGTTTTAGACATTTGTCGAAATAAAACAGTACAAAACGACAAAACGATTACACATGAAAATTCCACTTTGGCTTATCGGCCTGCTTTTTGCAGGTTACACGGTCTGGTGCTGCTATCACTGGCATTGTAATGTATGCCAGTGTTGCGACAGTGCTGCAACCGCCACGACGGCCACGGAAACCAACGGCGCTCCTTTGTTTGCCTGGAATGCCGCTCAACCCGTGCCCGACAACAAATTCCCCGACTGGAAGAAAGCGCTTCTGGAAAGAGGCGGACAGGGCGACACCCTGGTTATTACCGGATTTTATCGAAAGGGTGAAACAGATGGCGAAAAATTTGCTCTGGCACGTGCTGCAGCTATCCGAGATATGCTGGCGCCTGAATTCCCTGCCAACCGGGTAAAATTAATGTCGAGACTGGTAGATGATGGTTTGGCGGATGGCTCCGCGCCTAAGGAAAGTGCAGATTTTGCCTGGCTAAAAATGGTACTCAAGAAAGAAGACAGTGCCATTATTGAATCAGACAAGGATGTGATACTGCTCTTCCCATATAACTCTACGGAAAAAGAAAGTGATCCCAAAGTGGATGCTTACCTGAAAGATTTGTGCGAAAAACACAAAGCCTCCAATGCAACCTTTGTGGTAACAGGTCATACCGACAATCTGGGTTCAGATGAAAGCAATCTGGCGTTTGGCGCCGCTCGTGCCAAATCAGTAGCTAAAATCCTGACCGGAAACGGCATTGCAACTTCTCGCATTTCCACAAACTCTAAAGGCGAGGCAGAGCCAGTGGCCTCAAACGACACAGAGGATGGCCGCCACCAAAACCGCCGTGTGGTAATCACCGTAAACCGTTAACCTATCAACTCTAACAACATCATGTTTTCCTATATCCTTTTGAATTGCAGTATCTGGGACAATTTGCCCACGGCTCTTGCCCTTTGCATTATTCCCTTTATCCTCGGCTGGTTGGCCGCCCGCGCCTATTATAAAGTAGGCGCTCTGCGGGATCAGGTGAACGAATTAACAGGTCGGGTGAGTGCACTCACTGAGGAAATTACCGATGTACGCATGAAACTATCGGCATGCGAAGCCGAAGGCGAAGCGAAAGCTGAACAAATTAAAAAACTTAGAAACGACCTGATGATGGCCGACGGTGAGCGTATGGCCCTGAAGGAGCAAGTGGCTGCCTTCGCTGCCGGTGGTGGCAAAAAAGCCGCTGCCGCACACCCCGCCAGCATCACCTTTGCCGGCAAAAAGTGGAAATGGGATGATCTGAAGATCGTAGAAGGCATCGGACCAAAAATTGAAGAACTGCTGCATAATGCCGGGATCAAAACCTGGGAAGCCTTGTCTGAAACCTCCGTAGACCGGATCAAGGAAATTCTCGACGCTGCCGGCCCCAGCTATCAGATCCACGACCCAGGCACCTGGCCAAAACAAGCAGGCTTAGCTGCTGAAGGCAAATGGGATGAGTTGAAGAAGTGGCAGGATGAGCTGGATGCAGGGAAATAATGTGGGGAATGTGAGGGAATGTGGGGAATGTGGGGAATGTGAGGGAATGTGGGTAATGTGGGTAATGTGGGTAATGTGGGGAATGTGGGGGAATGTGAGGGAATGTGGGGAATGTGGGGGAATGTGAGGAATGTGGGGGCCCACAGTTGTGGTAGTACTTAGCGCTGGAAAGGGTTGAAGCCCTTTAATAATATTAGAACCGCCCCGGGGAAATCCGGGGCGGTTCTTGTGTAATTGGGCTATACATTTGGCCCCTGAATGGGGGAATTATAGTCAACGCAGAGTGGTTTTGAACGAAGTTGATTTTCAATCATGTTGAAATCAAGTATTTACATCACTCAAATCATCAAAATCACTCTAATCACAGTATACAAGACTGAAGAATCTCATACGCCATAATACCTGGCTCCGAGTGTTACGCCTTCCTGACCAATTCGTTGGAGGCCCCATCGGTTTTCTTCTTTAAAAACCGGGCCGGTTTGGGCGCCGGTATGCAGCAGTTCGTATTGATGATAATCAATGGCACGGCGACGGCTGAGCTTTTCAAATATGTTAAAACGGGAAGCCACCTGCATCCAGTCTTTTTGCACGACCGCTTCAAATACTTTGGATTTGGAGCCGCTGCCGTATGCTATGAAACCCAGGCGTTTACCGGACAGGTTGTTCTGCTCCTGTGCATCACATTCCAGTGAGCTCATAAGCGCCAGAAAAATGGATGCGGTGTATAAATTTCCGGTTTCCTGACTTGCACGTTGAGCGCGTTCCAGCTTGTCTTGAACAAAACGGCGGTACATAGCTGATTCGGACACTAATTTCAAAAAGGTGACCTGCGCTTTGCCAAAGGTTTTTGAATCAGAAACTGCAGTTTGATCAGGTTCCTGAAAATGATATTTAGCGCAATCTTTTTCCCATAACCCTTTGTTTTTGCGCTCCTTGATGAATTCTTCCACAAACATGCGTTTGGCATGGAAGGCATAAGGCAGGTGGAAAATCATCCGTGCCCAGCGGTCAGACAATCCAAGGTATTGGTCTTCCCGGAACAAACGGGCAGAAACCGCCCGTTTACGAAAATCTGCCAGAGCCTCTGTCATTCGGTTCTGGTAGCACTGATTGGAGTATTGCCCGTCGAACACCGGGGTTTCGCAGAAACGTTCCCGGCGTGGTTTATAAAAGTCATGCACGCTCTCCATCGCAACACCAAACATTGGGCGAATAGCCAGCAGGCGCGGATTATGCTTTACCAACATGGCTACTGCGCCGGCGCCCTGGGTATATTCACCGGTACTCTGGAGTTCGTATTTAGCAATGTCACTAGCCACCACGATCCCGATCCGGTTGCGATCAGCTGCTACCCAATCGAGCGTATTTTGAAGTGCATCCACCGCTCCAATACAGGCAAATGTCATATCCAGCACATCGCAATGGCGAAAACAATCTTTACCATATTGTCTGGCAAACTTTTGAGCCAACATTTCCACGGCATAGGTAGCAGTAGGTTTGGCCATATCCAGCGCACTTTCAGTACCCAAATAGATACGGCCAATGTTCCGTGGATCCAATTGATTCCGATCGATGAGCTCGGCAATGGCTTCGGCCGCCATGGTTGCCGCATCTTCATGCGCATCACAAATAGCCATTTTATGCAAGCCTAATCCCTGAGAAAGCTTCTCGTAAGGGATTTCACGCTTTTCAGCCAATGCCTGAATGTCGAGATACAGTTGGGGGGCGTAGAACGCCATGTCGTCTATTCCGAATGCCATGAGAAGGTTTATGAAGGTTTATGGGGGTTTATGGGGGACTCAAACGCCGGATTGGCAAAAAGGTTTTACAGGAACCCTGGAAGGGCACCATTGAATACTGGTAATTAGCTTGTGGTTAGGGAAGGAGATGCAAAAGTATGACAATATCCAATATCCAATGTCCAATATCGAATGTCCAAGTGGTGCGGGTGTTTGGTATCAGCACTTTTGTATGATATTGGACGGGTGTTTGAGAATATACAAAAATGACTTAAAAAAGTTGAGCAATATTACCAGTCATGCGTATAAAGGCCAATCAAAAGTGCTGATACCAAACACCCGCACCACTTGGACATTCGATATTGGATATTGGATATTGGATATTTTCAAATAAAGATTTCGCTGTTTATCTCCTTTAAAACCCCTTTTTCTTGCGCCACCTGAAACATATACGCTACAGCAGCTCTTCCCCGTTCACCGAGGTCTTCCGTAAAGGGGGTTACATAGAGTTGAATATGCGCCTGCATCACAGCATCTTCCATTTCCTGCGCGTGGATGCGCACATAAGGCATTACTTCGTGTGGGTGCGCAAATGCATATGCTACGCTGCGCCGGAGCACCCGGTTGAGTTTTTGTTGTATTTCCGGAGGAAGATCCCTCCTTACCACTATACCACCTAAAGGGATAGGCATTCCGGTGGTATTTTCCCAGTGATCGCCCAGATCCAGGATTTTCACGAGTCCTTTTTGTTCATATGTAAAACGGTTTTCGTGGATAATCAGGCCGGCATCTGCTTCACCGTTCAAAACCGCCTGCTCAATTCCGGAAAAAACAACTTCATATTTGTTGATCGCATTCGGAAAAGCCATGCTCAACAGGAAATTAGCCGTGGTCATTTTGCCTGGAATAGCAATTCGCGCCTGGCCTACCTCTTCAGGGGTCAGCATCTTTTTTGCAACCAGCAGCGGGCCACATTGATTTCCCAGCGCGCTACCAGCATCCAGCAATACGTAGCGATCCGTGAGGTGCGCGTATGCATGATAACTGAGCTTGGTGGCCAACAATTCACCGGCAAAAGCACGCCGGTTTAAAGCCTCCACATCTTCTATCACTGGTTCGAAAACAAGCCCTTCCGTATCCACTCTGCCGTGAAGCATAGCTTCAAAGATGAAGGTGTCGTTAGGACAAGGCGAGAAACCAAGAGTGATGACCATATCAGAATGCATCTTAGGTAATAAAGAATGAATAACAATGATAAACCAAATGAGTTGAATTCAAATTTAGGAACAGGACTGACCCGCCAGAACACGACCAATTCAATATCGGCCCAAAAATGCATATCTTTGCGAATATACAGCCGCTCTTTCCTACTATGACTCCAACAATCATTTTTGAAGATAACCACCTCCTGGCCATCAACAAACCTGCCGGCTGGCTGGTGCAAGGGGATCGCACCGGCGATGAAACCCTCACTGATTGGGGCAAACATTACCTTAAAGTAAAGTATGAGAAACCCGGTGCGGTTTACCTAAACCCGGCACACCGGATCGATCGACCGGTAAGCGGCGCAGTGTTGTTTGGCCGAACTGACAAGGCACAGAGCAGACTGACCATCCTGTTTCGGGATAAGAAAGTACAAAAAACATACTTGGCTTTAGTATTAAACGCACCCGACCGGCAGGAAGGCGTGTTGAAGCATTTCCTGCTAAAGGATGAAAAAAAGAACATCGTAGAAGTTTTACGCAACCCTATGGGTGATGCCAAAGAAAGCCTGACCCGGTATAAATGGCTTAAAAAGGTTGGATCGCTCCACTTGCTGGAAGTAGAACCCATTACAGGTCGCCCGCACCAAATCAGAGCACAATTAGCAGCCATAGGCTGTTCCATTCTGGGCGACCTGAAATACGGCGCTAAGGAACCTCTGCCAGATGCTTCCATTGGGTTGCATTGCCAGTCTATGGCCCTGGTTCATCCGGTACGACAGGAGCCGATCCTAATCGAGGCTGCCTTGCCCGATACCGAGTGGTGGAAACAAATTTAATACCCTCATCGGTGTAATTTAACGTTTCTAAAAGGCTGATTCCAATAAATTAACCCTTTCTGGCATTGATTTTGAAGAAGTTGGCATTAAGTTTAATCATTTAATCCTTACCGACCTTGACTCAAAATCCGATTTGCAGCCGGCATTTGCGCCGGCTCTCTTGCATTATTATAGCCGTATTTGCTGCTGTCTCTTTACTGCAGGCACAATGTGCGTTGTCCTGTAACCAGGGGCTTCAGGTATCGTTGGATGCAAATGGGCAGGCACTCATAACTCCTTTGATGATTGCTCCAAATGCCGGCAATTCCTGCCCGGGCAACCTCACAGTTACTTTATATAACCAGATAGGCCAGGTTTTGCCCAATCCAATTACCTGCAACCAAATTGGCCCTACCGTTACGGCCCGGGTGAAACATACTGCTTCGGGAAATTCCTGCAACGGTACACTGGAAGTTTTGGATGCCTTGCCGCCTGCCCTGAGCCATTGCACCGATAAATTTATCTTCTGTCATGAAGATCCATCTCCTTCAGCTCTGGGATACCCGCTAGGTGCAGATAATTGCACACCTTCCAATGAGCTGAATACCCATTATTTTGACGTTGAGACGTCCCTTCCTTGTGGAACCATTCAGAATGGGGTTCCGGTATTAAAACGAATAGACCGGCAATGGATCGTTTCAGACGACCACGGGAACAGTAACACCTGTCTCCAGCGCATTTGGCTAAAGCATATTACACTGGCAGACGTCGTTTTCCCGGTAAATTTGGACAACATTTCTTCTCCTGCACTCGCTTGCGGAGAAAATCCTGAGGATCTGGCGCGCACCGGTCAGCCAAGTGCAAATGGGGTACCGATTGATTCTTCCCCGGAATGTGAACTTGGTGTTACCTTTTCTGATCAAACCATTCAGCATTGCGCTCCGGCCGGATATACCGTTTTGCGCACCTGGACGGCCATAGATTTTTGCTCCGGAACACTCAGCAATCGGATTCAGATCATCCGCGTGGAAGACAATCAGGCTCCGGTTATGGCAACACCTGTTCCATTTACGGTAGGTACAGACGGTTTTTTGTGTAGTGGAACGGTGGTTATCCCAGCCATTATTGCAACGGACAACTGTTCTTCGGTGTTGGTAACCCCAACCTGGGAATTTGGCAGTGGTTACGGACCATATTACGGTATTCCTGAAGGTGAACACCTGATTACCTATACTGCCGTGGATGGCTGTGGCAACCAAACTACTGCAACCAGCAAGGTGATAGTGGTAGATAATACTCCTCCACAGGCTGTTTGCTCTTCCAATTTACAAGTAGCGCTCTCCAGTAACGGGCAGGGATTCGTACAGGCTTCCACCATTGACGCCGGGAGTTTTGATAATTGCAGTCCGGTATTTCTAAGTCTTAGCCGGGATGGCGTGGAATTTGAGCCACAAATCCAGGTGAATTGTCAGGATCAAAACGGCCCCTTGAGCTTAACATTAAGGGTACTGGATGCTTCCGGCCTGGAGAATTTTTGTGAGACAGAAGTTAGTGTCAGAGACTTTCTGAAACCTACATTGACTTGTCCACCCAACCTGACTTTAAATTGTTTGCAGGATTATTCCAATACCGTTTTAACCGGTCAGGCTACAGGATCAGACAATTGTGGCTTACTAAGCATTGGTTATCAGGATATTAGCAACATACAACCCTGTAACATCGGGAGTCTCACCAGATGGTGGACCGCTACCGATATTGCAGGGAATACGAAAAGCTGCAGCCAGCTTATTACGGTTTCAGTGGTGAACGGCGCAACAGTGTCCTTTCCTGCGGATGTGGTATTGCAAACCTGTCTTCAGCCTGCGGATCTTCAACCACTGGCCACCGGACAGCCTGTCATCGGAGGTCAAATATGTTCACCGCTGTCTGTGAACTTCACAGATCAGGTATTTAATGCTCCCGCACCGTCCTGTTACCGGATATTCCGGCAATGGAAAGTCATCGATCATTGTGTTTACAACCCGAATGGTGGAAGTGCCGGCATTTGGGCACACACACAATTAATTGATGTTCAGGATCAAACGGCACCAACACTTCAAATGCCGTCTGACTTAACTGTACAGGCATCAGCCAATCAACAAGCGCTGGTTAATTTACCTGATGTTGAGGCTCAGGATTGCAGTAGCATTTCGTTTCTTCAACATAACAGCCAGTTCTCCTCCAATCCTGTGAATGCCTCCGGGAGTTATCCAGTTGGTGAACACTGGATCACATTCACAGCCATGGATGATTGTGGAAACCAATCCCATCAAACCTTGCAAATAACCGTTACTCCGGCATTAATCCCCGATTCGTTTTTTGACATTGGGGGGCAGTTAAAAACGGAAAGTGGGACAGCTGTGCGTAACATTCCAGTCATACTATCTGCCGATGGATATTATGCAGAAACCACAACTGATACCAATGGTGTTTATGTTTTGATGGATGTTCCAGACAGTCTGGATTACATCCTCCGCCCAATCAACAATGCCAACTGGAGGAATGGAGTAACTACTTACGATTTGGTACTCATTTCCAAACATATACTTGGATTGGAGCCTCTGGATTCCCCACATAAAATGCTGGCTGCGGATGCCAATCTATCGGGGTCTATCACCACTTTTGATATTTTGCAGATTCGAAAACTGATTCTGGGGATACTTGATTCCCTCCCAAACAACCAATCCTGGAGGTTCGTTCGTAAGGATTATGTTTTTCCGGATACGCTGAATCCATTTACCCAGTCAATTCCGGAACAAATTTCATTGCCGGCGCTGCATCAACCTCATGCAGGACTGGATTTTACCGGCATCAAGGTTGGCGATGTAAATGGCAGCAGCAATCCGGCAGCTGCACGGGAATTACAGGAAACCATCTTTCTGCAGCTGATGGATAAGTCAGTAATTACCGGTGAAAGCCTTGAGATACCAATCGCCTTACCAGGTTGGTATCACATGGATGGTTTTCAATTTGAGTTGCAAATAGACCCGGCAAAATTTGAATTGCTGGACCTGCGCTTTGAATATCCTGACGATTTGAATGCCACCAATCTGAACCATTCCCCGGGTGGGAAATTGCGATTCAGTTGGAATAAGCCTCATTTGCCAAACAGCCTCAAAAGCGACACCCTGTTCAGGCTTATTTTGAATGCCCAATCAGCTGGAAAGCTTTCGGAAGGTCTGGCCCTCAAAACGGCCGATTTCCAGCCAGAAACCTATACAGAGTTGGGTACTCATGCCCTGGGGCTACAAGTCCAAAAAGGCGAGGCTTTTATGGATGAGCGGTCATTGACGATTTACCCAAACCCTTGCACGGGTAGTTGCTGGATACGTAACCCCTACCCTTCCGGCGACATGCAATGCCGGGTGTACAACCTTTTGGGAGAACTGGTGTGGGAACAATCGGGAATGCTTCCGGTACTAATCCAGATTGACTTGCCAAATACAGAAAGTCAATTATACCAGGTGGATTGCCTCCGGGGGGAGATGATTCATACCGGCAAACTAATGGTGCAACAACGCTGATTAAGCTCGTTTTTTATAGGTAATCACAGCCAATCCGTTGGCTACTGTGGCATAAACCACTACCGTATAAAAGTTGGTTTTGATTTCTGCGAAGCCTGCACCTTTTAGCAATACCAGCCGCATGAATGCCACAAAATAGGACACCGGATTAAGTTTATTCAGCCATTGTGCCCATTCAGGCATGCTGCTGGCGGAGGTGAAGAGTCCGCTCATCAGGATAAAAATAATCAGAAAAAACCAGGCGGTGAACATGGCTTGTTGTTGAGAATCGGCAAAATTGGAAATCAGGAATCCAAGTCCAAGCATGCAGGGGGTGAAACAAGCTGTATAGGCAAAAACCAGCCACAAACTGCCCAGCATTGGAATATCAAAAACCAGTTTTCCTACAGTGAGACCAATGGTCATCATCACCAGAGAGATCAACCAGAATGGCAATAATTTACCCAGTATGAACTGCCACTTTTTGACCGGCGTCACATTCAGTTGCTCGATAGTGCCTATTTCCCGCTCCCGCACAATATTCAAAGCCGTTAGAAAACAGATGATAAGAGATACAATGGTACCCAAAATACCAGGCACCATAAAGGTCTTATAATCCAGACGCGGGTTGTACCAGTTGCTGTAGGTAACATTCACTACATTGGTGGCACCCTGATTCAGGGTTTCCTGTTGAAAATCCCGGATGATGTTTTGTGCGTATCCCATCCCAAGGCCCGCTTTGGTGGCATTAATGGCGTTGGCATTCAAAGAAACCGCAGCTGATTGTTCCCGGATCAAATCATGTTCAAAATTGGCAGGAATCTCCAGAATAAGGTCTGCCCGGTCGTCGGCCATTTCATGATCAGCTTGAGCAGCGGTGGATACAGCGCTAATCTTAAAATATCCTGATGCCCCCATTTTAGCTGTAAGTCGACGGGATGTTGGAGAGAGGTCGTGATCCACTACCACCAGCGCCAGATTTTTCACTTCATAATTGGCTGCAAAGGCTAACAGTAGTGTTTGCACAACAGGCATCACCAGCAGCAAGGGTAACATTACCTTGTTACGAAAAACTTGCAGAAACTCTTTTTGGAGGAGAAAAAGAACGGTACGCATCGTTAGGCATTTACAGAAGCCAGTCAGAGACGGCAAAGGTTGATGATTTTTTTATTTTAACCAAACGGTTAAACCAAAAAATTAATCTTAATTTCATCACCTTCAATAAAAGAAACATTCTGCCTGACACGGAGCATTTAAATTCCTTGGACAAAAATCCCTTGCCTTTATTAGGTTTGCGCTTCAGCTATCTGCGATCAAAATAAAAAAACACCCTTACCATGTCTGACCGTCGCTCCTTTATTCGCCAATCGGCCGCTCTCCTGGGCGCTTTTGCCTTGCACCAAAACCTGGCTGAAGCGTTCCCTTCCTTTCACGCACCAAAGATTGCCACGCTGGATGAAAGCACCGGGGATGAAGATTTTTGGCGACAAGTACGGCAGGCATATGCTGCCAGTCCCAATCTGATCAACCTGAACAACGGCGGGGTGTGTCCGGCGCCCAGAGCAACAATGGACGCCCTGGATTATTACAACCGCATGTGCAGCGAGGCTCCTTCCTATTATATGTGGCGTATTTTGGATCAGGATCGTGAGCCACTTCGGGAAAACCTGGCAACGCAGGCAGGCGTCAGCCCTGAAGAAATTGCCATCAACCGGAATGCAACTGAGGCATTGAATACCATCATTTTCGGACTTAACCTGAAAGCAGGAGATGAAGTGGTCTTATCAAAATATGATTACCCCAATATGATCAATGCCTGGAAACAAAGGGAAAAACGCGATGGCATTAAACTGGTTTGGGTGGATCTGGAATTGCCTTCCGGCGATGAAACATACCTCACGCAGGCATTCACTTCCAAATTTACAGATAAAACCAAAATCGTTCACATTACCCACATCATCAACTGGAATGGCCAGGTGCTACCGGCGCGCAGTATCGCTGATGCTGCCCACAAACGAGGTATTGAAGTGCTGGTAGATGGCGCTCACTCTTTCGCAGTGCTGGATTATAAAATATCGGATCTGGATTGCGATTACTGGGGTACCAGTTTGCATAAATTCCTGTGTGGCCCATTTGGCAGTGGAATGATGTACATAAAAAAAGACAAGATTCCTAACATTTGGCCTCTGCTCTCCAACGGAGAACCCAATGGCGCTGATATCCGCAAATTTGAAAGTCTGGGTACCCGGAGCTTCCCAATTGAAATGGCTATTGGATACTCGCTGGATCTGCACAATATGATCGGATCTAAACGCAAACAGGAACGATTGCATTTTCTAAAAAATTACTGGATGAGTCAGGTTAAAGACGTTCCAGGCATCAAGTTTTACACTAATGTGAGTCCCAAGTGGAGTTGTGCCATTGGTAATTTTGGATTTGAGGGCAAAAAGCCGGGCGAAATTTCAGATCAAATTTTTTCCAAACACAAAATCCATACAGTGGCCATTGAATGGGAAAAAATCAGTGGCGTACGGGTAACCCCGAATGTATATACCACCACCGATGAACTGGATAAGTTGGTGAAAGCGATTAGGGAGATGAAGGTTTGAGCTCAAACCCTTCAAACCCGTCAAACCCTTCAAACCCGTCAAACCCGTCAAACTTTTCCTCTCCCATGACACATATCACCTTTTCCATAGAAAACGCAGTCGCACGTATCAGCTTCAACCGTCCGCAGGTATTCAACTCCATGCACCACGCCATGCGTATGGAAATTTTGGAGGTGTTGGACATTTGTGCCAATGACGATGGCATTCGGGCTGTTTATATCACCGGGACTGGAAAGGCTTTTTGTGCAGGCGAGGATCTGCAGGAAGTTACTGATCCTAATGGTCCCACTTTAACCGAGATCATTGGTACTGGTTACAATCCAATGGTACTAAAAATTCGGAATCTGGAGAAACCTGTGGTAGCTGCTGTAAATGGTGTAGCGGCAGGAGCTGGGGCCAATATCGCATTGGCCTGCGATATAGTGGTGGCGGCGGAATCAGCCTCTTTTACCCAGGCATTTTCCAAAATTGGACTGATACCTGACTCAGGTGGCACCTGGACACTGCCCAGGCTGGTGGGCCTGCAGCGTGCAGCAGCACTCATGATGCTTTCCGATAAAATTTCTGCAACGGAAGCTGCTTCCATTGGTATGATTTGGAAAGTATTCCCGGATGACACCTTTGCAGCCGACAGTCTGAAAATGGCTGAAACCCTTGCAAATATGCCCACTCGTGGATTGGCCCTTACCAAACAAGCACTTAACCAAACCTTTTCCAACGACTTTGCAGCACAAGTCAAGGTGGAAGACCAACTACAAAGCACAGCCGGACAAACATATGATTACAAAGAAGGAGTAGCAGCTTTTTTGGAAAAACGAAAGCCGGAATTCACGGGTAAATAATTGGCCCTGAAATTGCCTGAATACAACCGAAAAGAAAACCCTTTTTTCTCCATCCTGTGTTTCGATTCTTCCGCATCCTTCCACCAGATTACGCACGCAGTGAAGGCGATGCGCGAAAATTCTGGACCACGCTGGTGGTGGTGTTGCTCATTGTGTTGATATTCAGTCCGGAGTTACGCTATCGCCTGCGATCATTGCTGGAATACCCCATTCATTACAAGGAATATAAGGAATTTGGCATTCGTATTCCCGGCGGATACAAGGTGCACGGTATTGATGTAAGCAGATGGCAAAGTCGGGTAGACTGGAACCGGGTAAAAAACATGAAGGTTGGCAATATCAAGGTCCATTTTGTCTTCATCAAGGCAACGGAAGGCACCTGGATTAAAGATCCGGAATTTGAGCGCAACTGGAAGGGAGCAAGGGAGGCAGGCATCATCCGTGGCGCCTACCATTTTTTCCTTCCCAACGCCAGCGCCAAGGATCAGGCACTTCAATTCAGCAAGGCCGTTAAGCTGCGTTCCGGCGATCTGCCTCCAGTGCTGGATGTGGAAGAGACCAGAGGAATGGCTAAATCTTTGATTCAGAAATACACCAAAGAATGCCTGGAGCTCATGGAAAGGCATTATAAAGTAAAGCCCATTTTATACACCAACCGGGATTTTTACAAAAACTACTTTGCTGATAATGAGGCATTTAAGGGGTACCGCTTTTGGATTGCTCATTATCATGTTTCGGATTTTGACATGCCGGATGATGAGCCATGGCATTTCTGGCAACACAGCGATCGGGGCAATGTAAACGGTATTAACGAGCGGGTAGATTTTAATGTATTTAACGGAGATACTATTGCGTTGAAGAAGCTTTGTATTCCTTAGGTTTATGGGGTTTATGGGGTTTATGTGGGTTTATGGGGTTTATAGGTTAACAAGGGGTTAAGTAGCTTGCGCACATGGAATAGGCCAGTATTTTTGCAACTTAATTGCTTTTTTCTGTTTAAACGAGTATTTCAACCACTTCCAATGAAAAAAATGCTATTTGCGCTTACAGCGCTTCTCTGCACACTATCTCTCACTGCACAAAAAACACTTCCTTCGGCAAACATCAAAACGCTGGAAGGTAAAACCATGAATGTCCAGGAGTTAGGAAAGACCGGTAAAATCACTGTGATCAGTTTTTGGGCTACCTGGTGCTCACCTTGTAAAAAAGAGCTCGACGCCATTAAGGATTATTACGAGGAATGGCAGGAAAAATACGGTGTGGAGTTGGTTGCTATCAGCGTTGATGATTCACGTACGGCAGCCAAAATCCCTGCCATGGTGGAAGAAAAAGGCTGGGAATACCGCATTCTGGTGGATCCATCAAAGGAATTACAAACTGCCGCAAACATCCAGGCGGTTCCGCACACTTATGTGCTGGATAAAAACGGAATCATTGTTTTTGAACACAATGGCTATACCCCCGGTGATGAACTGGAATTGGAAGAGTTGTTCAAGACACTGACCAAGTAGTCTGATCCATACGCGGAAAACATGAGTCATCCCGAATTTTGGGGTGGCTCATGTTTGTTTTATGGCTTTGCGCAGCAGACCTCGGCAGAGGTCTAACCTTTGTAGCAAAATGGGTTATGTGATTTTAGGACCTCGCAAGAGGTCCAATCTCGCGGCGTAAGTTGGACCTCTTGCGAGGTCCGGGATGCGATTTGATCATATAAACAGGAGCAACCAAGAAAAATTCGGGATGACTCATGTTTAAGATTGAAAGTAAAAAATCATCCTTGAAATGCCCGGACAACCTCTCCAACCCGCCAGATATCTTCGAATGAAGTATACATTGGTATTGGCGCAAAACGGATGACATTGGGTTCACGCCAATCAGCCATAATTCCATGGTCTGAGAAGAAATCGAATAATGCCTTGCCGCGATGATCCGTGAGGAGCGATAGCTGGCAGCCACGCTGGGCGGGATCGGTTGGTGTGATGATCCTGAACAAGTGCTGGCCTTCATTCAACTTAATAAGGATTTGTTCCAAAAAGGCAGTCAGTTTTAAACTTTTAGCCCTAAGATTGTCCATTCCCGCCGCATCAAATAAATCTAAACTGGCCTTGTGCGCGGCAAAGGAAAATATCTGCGCATTACTCAACTGCCAGCCATCCGCACCAAACATAGGTTTAAAGCCTTTTCGCATCTGAAATCGCTCCTTTTCATCATGTCCCCACCAGCCAGCAAAACGGGGCAGTTCAGGATTGTTGGCGTGGCGCTCGTGAACAAAAGCTCCGGAGGGACCTCCAGGACCGGAGTTCAGATATTTATAACTGCACCATACCGCAAAATCGGGACCCCAGTTGTGCAATTGTAAGGGTACGTTTCCGGCAGCATGAGCCAGGTCAAAGCCCACTTGTGCGCCAACCGAATGGCCGGCCCGGGTTATTTGTTCCAGGTTATAAAACTGGCCAGTGTAATAGTTGACGCCTCCAAACATCACCAATGCTACACTTTCGCCATGTTCACGAATCGTTGCCAGAATATCCTCTGTATGAAGCAGATCCTCTCCATTTTTTGGCGCAATTTCAACAATGGCATCTTCCGGCTCGAATCCATGCCAACGCACCTGGCTTTCCATGGCATATTGATCGCTGGGAAAAGCACCAGCTTCCATAATGATCTTATATCTGGTAGCAGTTGGGCGATAAAAAGAAGTCATCATCAGGTGCAGGTTCACCGTCAGGGTATTCATTACCACCACCTCATGAGGGTGTGCGCCAACCAATCGGGCCGATTGTTCTTTCAGGAACTTATGGTAATGCATCCAGGGAAGATCGCCCCGAAAGTGCCCTTCCACAGCATGTTCTGCCCAATGATCGAGTTCATGTAAAAGCGCGGCGCGGACGGTCTTAGGCTGAAGGCCAAGTGAATTACCGCACAGGTAAAGCACATCTTTGTCCTGATGCTGAGGGAAAATGAATTGCGCCCGAAAAGAGTGAAGGGTATCCTGTGCGTCAAGTTGCCTGGCATATTCCAGAGAAACCTCCTGTTGCATATCGTGGTGGAAAATTGGTTTAAGGTGCAAAGTTGGCAAATCTGCTGGCCAGAATCACCCTTTTTCTTAATCCTTATCCAAAAATCTGGTGCTGTAACACGTAAACAGCTACTCCCGCCAGATAACCTATAGAGGCAAGCAGGGTAAACTTTCGTAAATACCAGGTAAAACTAATATTTTCCATCCCCATGGCTGCCACGCCAGCCGCAGAGCCAATAATCAGGGCACTTCCGCCAGTTCCGGCGCAATAAGCGATCAGCTCCCAGAAAAAACTATCAGCCGGATAAATTTCAAGGGTATACATCCCTTGAGCTGCTGCCACCAAGGGCACATTATCCACTACTGCCGATAAAAAACCGATCAAAACACCCACTATGGTTACATTACCAATGGTTTCATCAAGCCAGGTGGCCATAGACCTCAAAATACCCACGCTCTCCAAAGCGGAAATAGCTATCAGAATACCGAAAAAAAACAAAATGCTCGGTGTATCTATTTTTCGCAAGGCATGATTAACCGATTTGGGCCCTTTTTCGATCTCGTCTTTACCGCTATGTATCAATTCAGTAAGGATCCACATCACACCTAAACCCAATAGCATGCCCATGTAGGGTGGCAGGTGAGTTATGGTTTTGAATACCGGTACAAAAAGCAGTGCACCTATACCAATCCCAAAAACCGTATTCCGTTCAAAGGGTGTGCTATAACTTCCTTCATCCCCTTCTTCCTTAGTGGGAGCCTGGACTTTTCCTTTCATTTTGCGTGCCAAAAGCCATAGCGGCAATAAAAGGCAAACCAAACTTGGCAAAAACAACATCAGGATAATGTTCGCAGCCGTAACCTGACCTCCAATCCATAACATGGTTGTCGTAACATCACCCAATGGCGACCATGCGCCTCCGGCGTTGGCTGCTATGATGACCAGACCTGCAAAGGTCATCCGATCCTCACGATCCCCCAGTAGTTTTCGCAACAAACTGACCATCACAATGGTAGTGGTCAGGTTGTCAAGCACCGCCGAAAGGAAAAAAGTAATGATCCCTACCGACCACAAAAGCTTTCGTTTATCTGTGGTTTTAATCCGTTGGGTGATATTCTCAAAACCATCATGCGCATCAATTAATTCCACAATGACCATTGCGCCCAGCAAAAAGAAAATAATTCCCGCAATTTCTGATAAATGCTCAGAAAGATGGTGGTTTACATCATGCGCATCATAGCCCCCCAGCACATAAACCGTCCAACACAAAACGCCTGCCACTATAGCACTGGCAGCTTTGTTGATTTTTATGGTGTGCTCCATAGTTATGGCTACATAGCCAGCCACAAAGCAGAAAATCATAATCCATTCCATAAAGAAAAATTTAAAAGAATCGTTTCAATTCATCAACATAAACCCCATAAACCTCATAAACCGCTCTTCTTGCGAAGCCCCCAAAGCTCCACAATGGTTTTCACCGCCATAAAGCCAAACATGAAAGCATGCTCTGTTTGCAGATTAAATTTGGGTAAAAGGTAGCACATAAATGCACCTATAAGCAAGCCGGCATGTATGACAGCGCTTCGGGTGTCAAAGGTATTCCGAAGTTCCGCTACCGGTACCTTATCGTAATTTATATTGTGGTAAAAATCCCGCCAGTAGATCCAGCCTTGAATGGCTATAAAGAATAGGAGATTCAGGTTAAAAACCTTGTTCTTAAAGAAAATGGTGAGTATATTTTGAATGGCAGACCCATCCGGAGCAAACAAAAAACCAGCCAATACTACTACGAACACAAAATACACTGCCAGCAAAAAAAACCGGGTTTTAGCAGACGTTTCTCCCTCAGCGACCGCTTCTGCGGACTCTTTTTGCCATAAAAATAGTCGCATACGTCTTAGTTTAAACCATCCGAAGGTGCTCAGTACCACTTCTTCCCACCACCATAAGTATAGGATCGGAAAGAAGTGCCAGCCTAAAACTATGATTCCATAGATCTGCAAGGCATTTGACACCAAAGCATAGATTATCGGAGGAATCACAAACGTCCTGTTTTCAGGCAAAAGCTTCAAATCATGAGCCATTAGAAAGAATTGTTTTGGCAAAAGTAAAAATCGCTTCATTTTTGCCCGCAAACATTCCCCTTATTAACCACATTAACCACATTCATGAAAGGTCCTGCTATTTTTCTTGCACAATTTATGGGCGACACTGCCCCTTACAATTCCCTGGAAACAATTTGTCGCTGGGCTGCCAGCCATGGCTACACCGGCGTTCAGATACCAACTTGGGATAGCCGGCTCATTGATCTGGAAAAAGCGGCAGAAAGCAAAGCTTATTGTGATGATCTGCGTGGACGTGTGGAGGATTGCGGGGTGCAGATAACGGAATTATCTACGCATTTACAGGGCCAGTTGGTAGCCGTACACCCGGCTTATGATTTGATGTTCGATACTTTTGCCCCGGAGCACCTTCGCGGCAACCCAAAAGGCCGGACCGAGTGGGCCATTCAAACCCTCAAAAATGCCGCTAAAGCCAGCAAAAACCTTGGATTAAACGCACATGTTACTTTTTCAGGAGCATTGATCTGGCACACGGTATATCCATGGCCACAACGCCCGCAGGGATTAGTGGAAGCGGGATTCAAAGAATTGGCGGCTCGGTGGAAGCCCATTCTGGATGTATTTGACGAATGTGGCGTAGATGTTTGCTATGAGATCCACCCTGGCGAAGACCTGCATGATGGCGTTACGTTTGAACGCTTTTTGGAAGCTACCGGCAATCACGTGCGTTGCAATATCTTGTATGACCCCTCCCACTTTGTGCTCCAACAACTGGACTATCTGCAATATATCGACCATTACCATGAACGAATTAAGATGTTTCATGTTAAAGATGCAGAATTTAATCCTACCGGAAAAAGTGGTGTTTACGGAGGATTTCAAGACTGGGTAAACCGACCAGGCAGATTCCGCTCCCTAGGTGACGGGCAAGTGGATTTCAAATCCATATTTTCCAAACTCACTCAATATGGATTTAACGGATGGGCTGTTCTCGAATGGGAATGTTGCATCAAGGACTCCGAACAAGGCGCCAAAGAAGGCGCTCCATTTATCGCTAATCACATGATAAAAGGTACAGAACGAGCTTTTGATGATTTTGCCGGCGGTAAAATTGACGAAGCTCTGCTTCAGCGCATCATCGGTTTGTAATTTAATACACAAGCATTCACTACGAAACGAAGAAATGTCGGACTTTAGCAGCGCTTTACAGAAACGCTGGCAAACCTCTATTGACCACCATTCATTTCGCACGAGTTTTTTAACATTCAATGGGACATCAAAAGTACAATTACGACCCTTCTCTGCTCCAGCAACTGCCATCCATCGTAAAAGCCTACCAACTACCTGACTCCAGAAAGGCTACCATACAGATCCTTAACTCGTTTCTGCCTTTTATTGCCATCTGGATTGCCATGTATCTCCTGATCGATATATCCTTCTGGCTGGTATTGCCCCTGGCTATGGTAAATGCTTTTTTCCTGGTTCGCATCTTTATCATTCAACATGACTGCGGACACCAGTCGTTCACCGGTTCCAGAAAAGCCAACGATGTCATTGGTGAAATTTGCAGTATGATCAGTTTTATGCCTTATCGTTATTGGGCAAAAAGTCATAATTTCCACCACGGCCATAACGGCTTGCTTTGGGAACACCGGGACATTGGAGATATCAACCTCCTGACGGTGGCTGAGTTTAAAGCTTTACCCTGGTACAAGAAATTACACTACGCAGTATTCCGGAGTTTTCCGGTGCTGTTTGTAATCGGGCCAGCCTGGTATCTGTTGATCCAAAACCGTTTTCCGCTTATCCGATTGAAAGGCTGGGAGCATGCCCATAAAGCGCTTTTGAAACACAATCTGCTACTGATCGGCTTGCATGTAGGTATTATTTTACTGCTGGGCTACAAAGCCTTTTTGATGGTGCATCTGCCTATCCTGTTGTTTTTTGCCATTATTGCCATTTGGTTTTTTTATGTGCAACACCAACATGAAACAGCCTATAAAGAGTGGAAAGACAAATGGGATTACATCCGCTCCGCCGTTCAGGGAAGCACTTTTTATAAGTTACCAAAGCTATTCCACTGGCTTACGGGTAATATTGGCTACCACCACATTCACCACCTGAATCCTTTGGTGCCCAACTACGAACTGGCCCGTTGCCATAACGAAAACCCGATCATGGATCAGGTTGCTAACAAGATCACCTTCCTGGAAAGTCTCAAATGTATGTTCAACAAACTCTGGGATGAAGAACAGCACCGAATGATCACTTACCGGGAATATTTCCGGCGTTACGGTAAGAAAAAATAAGCCTTATGTCGGCCTGGCCTTTTATTATAGGGCTGTAAAACAACATGGGTTGTCATTCTGAGAAGTGACAACCCATGTTGTTTTACAGCCCTATAATCCCGCAATCTGATTGTCCATTAAAATTTTTCTGCCTAAAAGTTTGCCTCATTTGAGCAAGTCTTGCACCTTTGCCCTTATTTAACCAAATGGTTAAACCTAATGGATAAAACAGAGATCAAGCCTGTCGTTCAGGATTCGACAGAACAAAGGATATTCGAAGCCGCCCATGAAGTCTTTACCCAGAAAGGTATGGACGGCGCCAAGATGCAGGAGATAGCAGACCGGGCTGGCATCAATAAAGCCTTGCTTCACTATTATTATCGATCTAAGGAAAAGCTGTACGAAGCAGTTGTTCGGGCTGTTATTGCCCAAGCCATTCCCATGGTAAGAAAGGTTCTGGAAAGTGACTTGCCTTTGGAAGAAAAAATTACCCGGTTCATAGATTTCTATATTGGAATCATCTCAAAAAACACCTTCGTCCCCTTGTTCATCATATCTGAGATCAACAAACATCCAGATCATTTTTTTGAAACCGTTTTACCTAAAGAACTACCCCAACCAGAGTTCTTTTTTAAACAGGTGGAGGAGGAGATCCGGGCTGGAAAAATAAGACCTATTGATCCTCGCCATTTGATATTAAATATCATATCGCTTTGCATTTTCCCCTTCCTTGGAAAACCTCTGATACGTATTTTACTTGGCATGACCCACGATGAAATGAAACAATTACTGGAAGAACGAAAAAAGGAAGCAACCAGGTTTATACTGGCAGGATTAAGACCTGACAAATAAGCATTCACAATAAACCCAATGACTGGCTTCAATATGCATAAGCAAATATTCAGCATTTCGATTTTGATAACCTGGACAGTATTGCCCCAGGTTCAAGGGGCTGACACCCTTACGGTGGCACAATGCCGGAAAATGGCTCAGGAAACCACCCCACTCCAAACAAAAAAACTTCATGCAGAAAGCATCCTGGCCTTGCAATCCCGAAATATTCGAAGCAATAGGTTGCCACGCATCCAAGTAGGAGCACAGGCCAGCTGGCAAAGTGATGTGTTCGGCCTGCCCTTTAAATTCCCGGGGTCAGAAATCCCAGAAGTACCCCGTGACCAATACCGGCTAACAGCCGATGTGGCTCAAAAAATATGGGATGGCGGCGCAGATCGTTACTTGCGTGAACAGCGGGAGCTGGAGAAAGACGTGGCAGCCACGCAGGTGGATGTAGAGGCGTTTTCTACACGGGAAATCGTGACTGACCTGTTTTTCAGAGCCCTGCTGATTCAGGAAAATGAACAAATCATCGGCCACGCCCTTCATGATCTGGAAGCCAGATTAAAACAGGCAGAGGCCGCTGTTCGGGAAGGCGTGGCACTATTGACTTCAGCCGACCAAATTCGGATCCAAATCCTGAAAAACCGACAAATACAGAACAATCTCCGTTCTGACAAGGAAACACTCATGCAGATACTAGCCCTATGGATAGGCAGACAGGAGTCGGATTTGGTACTTAAGTATGATCCTTCGCCCGTTGTATTTCCTGAGCCTTCCCGACCCGAGCACCGATTGTTTGATTTGCAGCAAAAATCACTGCAAGTGAGCAAATCCGCCTTGAGCGTGCGTATGCTTCCCAAATTTGAAGCCTTTGCGCAGGGAGGTCTTGGCAGCCCGAACCCTTTCAACTTCTTTGAAACCAGTCTGGAGCCCTTTGTACAGATCGGTTTGCGGGCGGTATGGACTCCCATTGATTGGGGAAATAAAAATCGTGAAACCCAAATACTGGATTATCAGATCAAAAATCTGGATGCCCAACGACAGTTCTTTGATATCCGGCTTCGGGCAACGAGCCTGAAAGACCGGGAAGATGAACAAAAGTGGACCAATCAATTAGCGCAGGACGATGACATCATTACCCTGCAAACCGATATTATTTGCAGAGCAGACGCCCAGGTAAAGAATGGAGTAATGACCATGACTGATTTTCTGGCACAGATGGATCTGCTCACACAGGCACAACTAACCCGTAAAACACACGAAATTCAGGCCGTTCAAGCCCGGGAAATATACCTGGCAAAAATGGGCGACTAAAAGCTTTGTTCCTATGAGATATGTTACCTTATTATTCCTGACTACGTTTATCGCCTGTCAGAAATCTGCCCCAAAAGCTGATGCATATGGCAATTTTGAAGCTGATGAGCGAATAATCAGTGCAGAAGCCACTGGAAAAATCCTGACATTGTCTATTGAAGAAGGTCAGGAATTGCAGGCAGGCCAATTCATTGGCGCCATTGATTCTGTTCAGATCACCCTGAAGCGGGAGCAACTGCTGGCCAGTATTAAGGCCGTGGTAGCCAAAAGTCCGGCCATCGGTGCACAGCTAGCCGTTTTTGAAAAACAAATAGCCTCTGTACGGCAACAGCTCAACACCCTGGATCGTGAAAAACGCCGGGTGGAAAACCTGCTGAAAAGCGACGCTGCTGCCCCAAAACAGTTGGATGATATAAGCGCTCAAATAGAAGCAGCCCAACGTCAGATGGATGTGATCGGCGAGCAACGTTCTGCATCTGATGCAGCTATGGGTGTCCAGAAAAGCGGGCTGTTTGCAGAGGTATTGCCCTTGCAAAAACAAATAGCCCTACTGGACGATCAGCTGGCCAAATGTCGCATCATAAACCCTATTCCCGGCACTGTTTTGGTCAAATATGCTGCCACCGGCGAAGTGACTGCTTTTGGAAAACCTTTGTATAAAATTGCCGATATGCGCACCCTCACCTTGCGTGCTTATGTAGCAGGCAATCAACTTGAGTTGGTTAAAGCTGGTCAGGACGTTACCATCCTGGTTGATGCATCAGATGGCAGTCAAAAGGAATTAAGCGGGAAAATACGCTGGATATCGCCTAAGGCTGAATTTACCCCAAAGGTGATTCAAACCCGGGAAGAACGTGTCAATCTGGTATATGCTGTGAAAATTGAGGTGCCCAATCCGGATGGTCTGTTAAAGATCGGAATGCCTGCAGAGGTAAAATTATAGCAACCATTGCCTTATGCCAGTTATTGAGGTTCAACAGCTATCAAAATCTTATGGCGCCTTAAAGGCGCTGGACGACCTGAGTTTTCAGGTGGAAAAGGGAGAGATATTCGGCCTGATAGGTCCGGATGGCGCCGGGAAGACCACCCTTTTCAGGATTCTGGCAACTCTGGTGCTGCCGGATCATGGTCAGGTGCGCCTTCTTGATCTGGATGGCATTAAGGATTACAAGAAAATCCGTCAGCTGCTTGGATACATGCCGGGGAGGTTTTCTTTATATCAGGATTTAACGGTAGAAGAGAACCTTGAATTTTTTGCTTCCGTATTTGGTACAAGTATTCGGAAAAACTATGATCTGATCGCACCCATTTATACCCAAATTGAACCTTTCAAAACCCGCAGAGCTGGCGCGCTTTCAGGGGGGATGAAACAAAAGTTGGCCTTATGTTGCGCCCTCATTCACCGTCCGGAAGTGCTGTTGCTTGATGAGCCCGGCACGGGTGTAGATCCCGTAAGCAGACAAGAATTTTGGGAAATGCTGGCAGGCTTGCGGAATTACGGAATCACCATATTGGTGAGTACGCCTAACATGGATGAGGCTGAACTCTGCGACCGTATAGCTTTGATGCAGGAAGGCCGAATCATGGCCAGCAACACGCCGCAAGGCATCATAACAGAATTCAATCATCCATTATTTGCCGTACGCTCAAAGAATATGTATTCCCTGATTCATGTGCTAAGAGAAATGGAGGGCATACAAGATTGTTATGCCTTCGGTGAATTTGCCCATGTGAAGATGGAAAGCACCATCCCTGACAAGGCTACCCAAACGAAAATCATACAATTCCTGCAAGCAAACGGTCATGAGCAGATTGACATCAAGGTAGCTACTCCAACGATTGAAGATTGTTTCATTTCCTTTCTTAAGTCCTGAAAAAGATGACTATTACCAACATTCAATCTTATCTGGAGTATTACGAATGCATACGCGAACAATGGATTCTTTAATGACGCTAAAATGCCTGCTATCATTTCAACTCAACAGCTGACCAAATCCTTCGGCGCCTTCACCGCTGTAGACGCCATCACTTTTGAGGTGTATGAAGGTGAAATATTCGGCTTCCTGGGTGCCAATGGAGCCGGGAAAACTACTGCCTTGAAAATGCTTACCGGCTTGCTCACGCCAAGTTCCGGGAAAGCCATGGTTGCAGGTTATGATGTTTGGAAGCACCCAGAGCAAGTGAAAAAGCGAATAGGCTACATGAGCCAAAAATTCAGCCTGTATGAAGACCTGACCGTTCGGGAGAACATCCGCTTTTTTGGTGGCATCTATGGATTAAGCTTGTCAGATATTCGAAACAAAACGGCATCCCTTTTATCCAAACTCCAATTGGAGCCAGAAGCAGACAAATTGGTTAAAAGCCTGCCGCTGGGATGGAAACAGAAACTGGCATTCTCTGTAGCCTTGCTCCACGAGCCCAAAATTGTTTTTCTGGACGAACCCACCAGCGGCGTAGACCCACTCACCCGAAGACAATTTTGGGAACTCATTTATGAAGCTGCCCATCAGGGAGTAACCCTAATGGTCACTACGCACTATATGGAGGAAGCCGAATATTGCAACCGGCTCAGTATGATGGTAGATGGCCGAATCGTAGCACTTGACACCCCCGGAGCACTTAAAACTCAATACCAGGCCAAAAACATGGATGAAGTTTTCAGGAGGATAGCAAGAGGATAGTGTTTTGGTGTTTTGGTTGGCGTTCGGCCGGGCATTTAGAAAGAGCCTGAGGATTGTTTCGAATAGTGGGGATTGTTCAGAAAAATTTGCCGCGCTTTTCTGAACAATCCCACCAAAACACCAAAACACTAAAACACCAAAACACTAAAACAATCGAACATGAATCGCTTTACTGCATTTATCCAGAAGGAATTTCGGCATATCATGCGTGATAGACGCACGTTGATGATTCTCTTTGGTATGCCTGTCATTCAGGTATTGTTGTTTGGGTATGTACTAACGAATGAGATCAAAAACGCGGCTATTGCAGTTGTAGATCCTGCCAAAACAGAAGAAAGCATCTCTCTGACTAATAAGCTGGTGTCGAGCGGGTATTTTAGGTTAGAACAAAACCTTTCAGGTGTCAACGATCTGGAATCTGCTTTCCGAAGCGGAGAGATCAAAATGGCTTTGATTTTCCCCTCTGACTTTGCCCTTTCACCCGAAAACAGAACAGAAATACAACTCATTGGGGACGCATCTGACCCCAATACCGCTACCACCCTGATTAATTATGCGAATGCGATCATCGCCGATTTTATACTGGAGAAAGCATCCACTTCAGGAATCTCTCCTCAGGCAATGGCCATTCGCACTGAAACCAGAATGCGGTACAATCCGGAACAAAAAGCTGTATTCAATTTTGTACCGGGGGTTATGACGCTTATCCTGATGCTGGTATCCGCCATGATGACCAGCATTACCATTGCCCGGGAGAAAGAATTGGGTACTATGGAAGTTCTATTGGTTTCGCCCTTAAAACCTATTCAAATCATCCTGGGTAAAACCGCCCCATATTTGGTGCTCACCTTGATTAATGCGCTGGTAGTAGTGCTGGTAGGCATTTACATCTTCGATATGCCCATGCGTGGTTCAATCCTCCTGCTGACGGCAGAATGTGTACTTTATATGTTTGTGGCACTTTCTCTGGGCATATTCATCAGTACCCGGGCTAAGGATCAAATGACCGCCATGTTCATGTCGGCACTTGGGTTAATGATGCCAACCATGTTGCTCTCCGGGTTCATTTTCCCCCGAGAAAGCATGCCCGTTCCACTTCAGGTCATCGGAAGTATCATACCAGCTACCTGGTTCAACCCCATTATCAAGGGAATTATGATCAAAGGAACAGGTTTAGATGTGCTTTGGAAACATACGGTCATTCTGGGCGGCATGGCACTTTTTTTTCTGGCAATAAGTTTGAGAAATTTTAAGGACAGGTTATGAATGGTCATTTAGAGTCATTTAGAGTCATTTAATGGCATTCAAATATGAGTTGAAACCTTGTTTTTGACCAAAAAGCTAACCATTAAATGACCCAAATGACCTTAATGACCCAAATGACCTATAAATGACTTTAATACAAGTATTAAAAAAAATGTTAAAACACCTTTTACACCTGTGGCTTATTTCAAGTTGGCCGTATCAAGTATGTCTAAACAAAAATAGAATTTCAAGATCATGAAAAAAGCAATGTTGTTATCTTTGGTTTTTGCTATGTTTTCCACTTGGAGCATAAGCGCCCAAAACCTTTCTGCCCCAAAATCTACCGAGCCTGCAACAGAAAAAAAGTCAGATAAATCCAAGCCAACTGAAGCCAAACCTAATGCAGAAGTACCTGCTACAGGGCAGGATAAGGCCAGACCTGGAAAAGATGAAAAAAACGGCGAAGCTCGTAGTCAGAAAAAAGGTGAAAACGGCAAGAAAAAAGGCCACTCTAAAGGCAAAGCCAAGGGCAAAGCTAAGGGTCATCACAAAGACCATGATGGCGAGAAAGCTAAAGGACCTAAAAAAGGCGAAGGCCGAAAAGAGGACCCTCAGGGAGGTTCGGCTCCAGCTGAAAGATCAAAACCCAATAGAGGTGGGTCAGCCAAAGGCAAGACTACAGATCAGGGAGCCAAAAGCAAGCAATAACAGCACACATCCCCCAAAGCCGTCATCCCAACACGTGTACGGCAACTATGAGAAACGGGTTAACGCCACTTGAGTAATCAGGTGGCGTTTTTTTTAAATGTCCAATATTGGCTAAGGACATTAATTTTGTGCCATGGCAAAGCTCGACGAACAATTAAAAGCCGCTATTGCCCGAATGCCTGTGGCGGAAAAGGACAAGCTGTTGCTTCGGCTGGTGGCTAAGGATGAGAAGCTGGTGCGCAGGCTGGTATTTGAACTGATGGAGGGCGGGGAAACCCGCGATGAACGCGCCAATGCGCTTCGGGAAGAAATTGCCGCGGATCTGACGAAAGCTGGCAAGGATTACCTGACGCCGGGTTATTTACTGATATACCTGCGACACTGGAATGCGCGGATCACAGAACACGTGCAGGCAACCAAAGACAAATCCGGAGAAGTGATTCTGGCGCTTTTTATGCTGGCGGAAGCCATCCGGCTGCATGAAGCCATGATCCGGAAGTTTCCGGACCGCAGAAGTGATACACTGGCGACTTATCTGGTGAAACGCCTGCAAATGCTGCTTAAAAAGGCGGAGAAATTGCACGAAGATTATATTATGGACTTTCGCGAGGACGGCCGGCTTGTGCTGGCATTTATCTGGTCCTTCAAACCCACGCGGCAGATAGCGGAGGAACTGGGATTGTCGGAATATTGGCCGTTGTAACCTATCTTTTAGGTGCTTTTTCCCCTTGTTTGAGCTTTATCCTGAACTCTGTGCGACGATTCAGTTGGTGCTCTTCCTCTGTACAGTCCATCCCGTTGCCACAATCATTGACCAGGCGGGTTTCGCCATATCCCTGCGGGGTGAGTCGACTACGGGAAATGCCTTGCGCCACCAACCAGTTGACTACCGATTCTGCACGTTGCTGGGAGAGCAGGAGGTTGTAATCGTCCGAGCCGCGGGCATCGGTATGTGAGGCAATTTCTACAGCCATTTCCGGGTTTTGCACCAGGGTTTTGAGCAATTTATGTAGCTCCGACATGGAGGCTTCATTGGGGTGTACGTCGTTGAGATCGTAGTACAAATTCACCAAAAAGCCGTCCCCACTGCGCGCCCAATCGCTTTCCCTGGGTTTGCTTGGCGCACCATTGTCGTATAATACGCCGTCCTTCACGGTAATCCCATCGCCCAGATCCAGGGTAGCCGGGTAGCCGTCGGGGGTTTCATACAAGCCGGTCTGGAGGTTGTACCGGGGCCCAGCCACCTGGCTGCCGCGCTCCGGAATGTCCACAATGAAGCCTTCGCGGTCGCGGTAAGGCTCGAGGTTGAGGTTTACGCGCTGAACAGCATTCAGGGTTTGACTTTTAGTACAGATACCCTCTGCTACGGCGGTTATGAAGCCGTCGGATTCTGCTTTAATGGTATAGCAGCAGTTTTTATCCAGCCTGAATTTAAAACGTCCGTCGGGCCCTGTCAGCAGCGGTTGCGGGGCGGCTTTACCGCAGTCATTGCTCAGCGTTACACGGGCGCCAAGCGCTGGAAAACCATCGCGCATGTCGAACACCATCCCCTGCACGCTGAAGCTGCTGGTTTTGTTCAATCCAATTTCCAGCCGGGTGGTTTGTCCGTTTTCCCGGGCGGCACAGCCATTGGCCAGAGCCATGTCGTAGCCTTTTTTGGCCGTAGAGAAATCGGCGCATTCTTCCTGACGCATATCGAAGGCGGCAATACCGTCGGCACTGGTGATGATACTGAAGCCTGTAAAAGAATTCAGCACATTAGCGCCGCTGACGGGCTTATTGGTTTGGCTATCAAACACATAGACCTCCAGGGTAGCGGCATGACGACTGAAGGCGTAGATATCGTCGCCACCGGCGCCGCCTTCGCGGTTGGAGGAGAAAAAGCCCCAGGTGTGGTCGCCGCCAAACCAAATACCGAAGTCGTCACGGCTGGAGTTGAGCGGTGCGCCGAGGTTCACTGGCACATTCCAGTCGCCTTCTCCTTTGGGGGTGCAGTAATACAGGTCAAGTCCGCCCAGTCCGAGATGACCATTGCTGCTGAAATAGAGTCGGCCGTTGCCGTCCGTAAAAGGGAAGATTTCGTTCCCTTCGGTATTGACGGTGGGGCCGAGATTCAGCATGGTTCCCCAGGCGCCGTTGTTCCATTCGCTGTAATAAATATCCATACCACCGAATCCACCCGGTCGGTTGCTGCTGAAATAGAGTCGTTTGCCATCCAGACTCATACAGGGGTGGGCGGTGTTGTACTCGGGCGTATTGAAGGGCAGGCGTTCGATGTCTGACCAGCCGCCCTGGGCGTTGTGTCGGGCGCTGAACAGATTGAGTTTTACCAGGCCCTCGTCGCTGCGGCTGGTATTGCCTTCGAGGTAGTTATTGCGGGTAAAAAACAGCATTTGCCCGTCGGGCGACATGCAGGCGGCGGCTTCGTTAAAACCGGTATTGATTTCTGAAGAGAATCCTTCGGCCGAGGCGGCCGCCAGTGTGCCGGGCTGATCGGGTTTCAGGGGGGCGGCGTAGAGATCTGAAAATGGATTTCCCGTCCAGACGGAAGTGCGTTTTACGGCGCCCCCCAGATCGCGATCGCTGGCGAACACCAGTTGGTTGTCTATGATACTGGGGCCAAAATCGTCGTAGTTCGTGTTAATGGGCAGCGGAAAGACCTGGTACACTTCCAGATTCTTGTTACGCAGCTCCGTCTCGCGCTCACAGGCAGCGGTCAGGTGTTTGCCGCGTGCATCGTCCGGGACTTCAGTGGCGTATTGCTGAAACCAGCTGCGGGCTTGTTCACATTTCCCGTTGGCCTGCAGCATCATGCCATAGTACAGTTTGTACACCGATTTTGGGTAAGGCATGCGCACCAACTGGCCATACCAGTATTCGGCTTTTTCGGTATTGTTGATCTTGCGGTAACATTCGGCCAGGTTCACTTTGGCGTCTGCGTTGTCTTCTTTTTCGAGCACCAGCAAGAATTGTTCAATGGCGCTTTGGTAATCCAGTTGGTCCATGGCCTGCAAAGCCCGGCGCATGAGCTGTGATTGCGCACACATGCCCAATGGAAGCAGCAGCAACAAACATATCAGCGTTTTTTTCATTGGTTGGAAAGTGATTAAAAATACCTGGGGGAGACCACTTGTTTCACTTTTACGTCGAATTCGTACCCCAGCATGATCTCGAAAGAGTTACTGCTGGCGGTGCGCAGTTTGCTCAGCGTGATATCGTAGGCAGCCCCGAAACGCAGGCCATTTCTCAAGGACCAGGACACCCATATATTGGCGGAGTCGTGCGATGAATTTCGGGCCAATGCGGTGCGGTAGTTAGCCCCGGCCCAAAAAATTTGCCGGAAAAGAAAGGAAGCGCCCAGGTTCAGGGATGCAGGCGCTCCGGAGCGAAGCGGGCCGTTTGAGCTCAGGAGCCCGGCATGTTGCAGCAGCAGGTTGGGACGAAAGACCAGTTGTTGGCCCTGCAGCGGCAGGGCAGCGCCGGCGGCGAGATACCAGTGGCGCAGGTTTTTAGCCTGGATTTGGCCCTCGTTGCCTGTGGTGCTGCTCAGGTCATATTCAAGCAGTCGTGGAATACCAAATCCAGCGTAAAACTTTTTACCATATAAATAGGCGCCGGCACCAAAATTAGGCAGCCACCTGGATATATTTTCGGAGAAAGAGGCATCATCCACATCCTGTACGGAAACAGTACTTAAACGACTTCTCCAATTAGCCACACTTGCCTGAAGGCCCAGAGACAGGGTGTACGCGTTGTTTGTACCGATTTTGGTACGATAGGCATAGGTACCTGCCAGATCCGTAACACCTCCCGGACCAATTTGGTCGTTCATGAGAGTAAATCCGACCCCTAGCTTCTCATTTTTAAGCGGCATATGTCCGCTAAGCACCTGTGTAACAGGAGCATCTTCAAACCCGAGCCATTGGTGGCGGTGTGTAAGATTGAAGGTTAAGTGCTCGTGGCTGCCGGCATAGGCGGGATTGAAAATCAGCGCATTAAAATGATAACTCGTCAGGGTTGGATCCTGCTGAGCTGAAAGGAATTGAGCAATAAATACGCAATAAAAGAGGTATAAATGCCTCATGTAAATCAGTTTCTGGTTGCCGTTATGCGGCTGGATGATATTCTGTCTGGAGGAATAACTCCAATTACAGCCAAATACCTGCCAAACAATACTGCCGGCAAGACTTGTGGCACAAAGTTCGGAAAAAAGCTGGTCAAAAGAGATGTTTCAAGCTTTCCGATAAAAACCAGGTATACTTCCTACTTTTGCGGCCCGAAAATGACCGGAGTACAACCGGCCTCTACTGCATAACAACATGTCCAACTTTCTTTCCGAACTTAGTCGCCGCCGCACCTTTGCAATTGTAGCCCACCCGGATGCAGGTAAAACCACCCTCACGGAAAAGCTCTTGCTGTTTGGCGGCGCCATTCAGACGGCAGGTGCTGTAAAAAGCAACAAAATAAAAAAAAGCACTGTTTCCGACTTCATGGAAATTGAGCGGCAACGCGGTATCTCGGTGAGCACCTCGGTAATGGGATTTGAGTACCGGGATTTGCAAATCAACATTTTGGACACACCGGGCCACGAAGATTTTGCGGAAGACACCTATCGTACGCTCACTGCTGTTGACTCTGCCATTGTGGTAGTGGATGTGGCAAATGGGGTAGAAAAGCAGACAGAGAAGCTAACCAAGGTGTGTCGAATGCGGGATACACCGATGATCTTTTTTGTGAACAAGCTGGACCGCGAGGGCAAGGATGGCTTTGACTTGCTGGACGAGATAGAGCAGAAACTGGATGTAAAGTTGTGTCCGCTATCCTGGCCCATTGGCATGGGGCAGCGATTCAAGGGGGTATATAATATGTATGAAAAAAAGCTGGTGCTGTTCAATCCGCACAGCAAGCAGGAGGATGAGGATATTATTGTGTTTGAAGATTTGAGTCATCCCGACCTGGAAAAACACATTGGGGAAAGCGCAGCCAAAGAGCTGCGCAATGATATAGAGGTATTGGAGACGGTCTATCCTGCCTTTAATAAACAAGATTATCTGGAGGGAAAAGTTTGCCCGATCTTTTTCGGTTCGGCGGTCAACAACTTCGGGGTAAAGGAGCTGCTGGATTGTTTTGTAGAGATTGCTCCTACTCCGCGTTCGCGTTTCACGGAGGAGCGGCTGGTAAAGCCCGAGGAGGAGAAAATGACGGGGTTTGTGTTCAAGATTTTTGCGAACATGGATCCCAAGCACCGCGACCGCATTGCGTTTTTGCGGATTTGCTCTGGCAAATTCGAGCGCAACAAGAATTACCGGCATATTCGTCTGGAGCGCGATTTAAAATTCCCCAACCCCACCATGTTCATGGCCTCCAAGAAAACCCTGTTGGAGGAGGCGTATCCGGGAGATGTGGTGGGCTTGTATGATTCCGGTAATTTCAAGATTGGCGACACGTTGACGGAGGGCGAATTGTTACATTTCAAAGGCATTCCCTCCTTCTCTCCTGAATTGTTCCGATATGTGGAAAACGCAGATCCGCTCAAGGCCAAACAATTTGCCAAAGGTTTGGATCAGTTGATGGATGAAGGTGTGGCCCAGATGTTTACCCGTCAGAGCGATGGCAGGCGGATCATTGGAACGGTTGGGCAACTTCAGTTTGAAGTAATTCAGCACCGTCTGGAGAGTGAGTACAATGCCAAGTGCCGGTATGAGCCGGTGAATTTATTTAAGGCCTGCTGGGTTAGTGCTGAGGATCCTAAGGCCATGACAGAGTTTCTGGATCGTCGGAAAAGAGATATTGCCAAGGATAGTGATGGCGAAACGGTATTTCTGGCAGAGACTGCCTGGATCCTGCAGACTGCACAAGAAAACTTCCCGAAAATTAAATTTTCTTTTACTTCCGAAGGATAAATAAGGCTCCATAAGTCTGGATTAGGGGCTTTTTTTCCTGTAATTCGCCTGAATGACAAAAATCCGACACATTTTGTGCCCGATTTTTGTATTATTCAGGAAGCGATTGGCCGTTGTGTTGTAACTTGACCTCGCAAAAGCTACTCACCAATCCCGGTTTGCTGAAATGATGATTTTCTGGCTGACATCCAGTCCTCATTTTTCCCAAGGCTTCCGGTCTGTACCGATTTCCTCCTTTTAATCCTTGCAGCGCCCCCATAAATCTTGGATGGCGACTACTGATTTCATGTTTTTTTATTCACCAAACTCATTTACTCCATGCGTTTAGCATCCCTATTACCGATGCTTCTGCTCGCGTTTAGCGTTCCCGTCGCGGCGCAGAACTGCCAAATCTCTGATCTGACTGCTACGGTGGTACAGGTCAATCCCGTCAACTGTACCTTTTTTATTTCCCTCGATTTTGAATTCTCTGCCACCAGCAATCAATTCTGGGTAGCTGGGAATGGAAACAACTTCGGGCTATTCACCTACAACCAGTTACCCGTGGTTTTGGGCCCCTTCAACGGCAATCCCAACAATCCCACACAACTGGAATTTGTAGTCCGGGATGCCGTTTTCCTTGATTGCGGGGATGAGGTGGTCATTAATGTACCTCCATGTAACAATCAGGGAATTTGTAATATTGAGAACCTGATGGTAGTTCCGGGGGATTGTGATCCTTTGGGACTGACGTACTCGCTTTTGATCAACTTCCAGGCTTCAGGCGTTCCAATCAATTCAACTTTTGAAGTCTTTACTGGCAACGGTGTTTCTCTGGGAGTATTTCCACTTGCTGCGCTGCCGCTTAACCTTCCTGCTTTTCCGGCAAGCGGCAATCCTTTCGACGTAATTAAAGTGTGTATCAGCAATCAACCCGATTGCTGCAAAATACTGGATTTTCCCGCTCCTCCTTGTGCCAATGGCGGTTGTGCTATTGTAGACCTTTCTGTTCAAACCGGCGATTGCACCTCTGACAGCACCTATAAGATCACCCTTAACTTTGAGGTACTGGGCGCGGCGGCAGCTGATTCATTTATCGTTTGGAGTAATGGACAATTACTGGGTTTGTTTGGCCTGAATCAACTGCCTCTCACACAAGAAGTGCATTGGAATGGCGGCAATCAGGACGAGATTAAAGTATGTGTCTCCCAGATCAATGTTGTTTGTTGTAAAACCATTGAGTATCAGGTACCTTCCTGTTTGTTTGCCCCTCCTTGTGGCATCAATGACCTGGTTATCAAGCCAAACGGCTGCCCAACAGACAGTACTTTCAAAGCTGTTTTAAATTTCACAGTGAACGATCCGAGTTCTGTAGATTCCTTTGATCTTTGGTTGAATGGCACTTACTGGGGACAGTTCGGTATGGATCAGTTGCCGATGGCCATTGATAGTTTCCCCTGGAATGGATTGATTTTCAGTCATATAAAAGTTTGTACAGGCAATCTTCCTGGCTGTTGTAAAGAGCTCCAGTTGCTCAATCCGGGTTGCTTGCCGTATGGCCCATGTGAGATAACCACCATCAACCTGCAAACCGGTGCCTGTACCTCTGACAGTACTTACAAAATCACGGTAAACTTTAATGGAACGAATCCTGGTGATGGCCTTTTCACCATTTCCATTCACAATCAGCTGATTGACACCTTCCCGTTAACGGCATTACCGCTCATGCTTGAGGTTCCCTGGAATGGGCAGTCGGGCGATTTTATTCAAATTTGCATCCTCGATTCCAATGCCATGCCTGGAGCACCAGGGTGCTGCCGGATCAAGCAATTTAATGTGCCAGCTTGTCTGCTGCTATGCAAAATTGTAGACCTGCAGTTTGATCCGGGCGATTGTAATACGGATGGGACTTATGATCTTTTCCTCGATTTTGAAGTCTTGCATCCCACCAGCGATTCTTTCGAGGTTTGGGGCAATGGGCAATATCTGGGCGTATTCCCGCTCAGTGCGCTTCCACTAACCCTCCAGAATGTTCCTTCCAACGGCAACGCCATAGACGTATTAAAGATATGCCTGAAAGGGGATGATGATTGCTGCAGAACAATTGAATTCCAGGGACCAAACTGTAATGGTAACTGTGAAATTTATGATGTGGTACTGGATCCGGGAGATTGTAACCCGGCAGATAATGTATTTCAGTTGCATCTGGATTTTGAAGTACAAAATCCAGGCAGCGATTCCTTTGAAGTATGGGGGAATGGCCAATACCTGGGTTTGTTTGCCTTGAGCGATTTGCCGTTGAACCTGTTCAATTTCCCATCCAATGGCAATGCAATCGATGTAATTAAAATTTGTGTTCAGAACAACCCGGACTGCTGCCGGACACTCGAATTCCAAGGCCCCAATTGTGATCTGCCATGCGAAATTTTTGACCTTACCGTAGATCCAGGCGATTGTGACACGGCTTCCAATACCTATAAATTAAAGCTCAACTTCCAGGTTCATAATCCTGGCAGCGACTCCTTCCAAGTGTGGGGTAATGGACAATATTTGGGCGTTTTTGCGCTTAACAACTTGCCTTTGATCCTTCCAAACATGCCATCCAATGGCAATGCGATCGATGTAATCAAGATCTGCATTCAGGGAAGTCCGGACTGCTGTAAAGCTATTGAGTTTAATGGGCCCAACTGTGATCCGGCGCCTTGTGCTATTTTTGATGTAGTGGTAACACCAGGAGCATGCAATCCAAATGATGACAGCTACAGTTTGACGCTTGATTTTGAGGTTGTGAATCCTGGTAATGCCTTGTTTGAAGTATGGGGCAACGGGCAATATCTCGGCCTGTTTCCACTAGCTGGTTTGCCAGTGGTGATACAGAATTTCCCGAACAATGGCAATGCTATTGATGTGATCAAAATCTGCATCAATGACCACCCTGACTGTTGCAAAACCGTTGATTTTCAGGGACCAAACTGTGATTTACCCTGCGAAATCTTTGATTTAGGTGTAGATACCGGTAATTGCAACCCTGCAGATAGTACCTATGAGGTATGGGTGAACTTCCAGGTGCAGAACCCACCAAGCAACGTTTTTGGGCTTTGGGCAAACGGGCAATTTTTGGGGAATTTTAATCTGAACCAATTGCCTTTGTACATACCAAACTTCCCCTGGGATGGTAATGGAACCCATGATGTGATAAAAGTGTGTATGATTAGCAATAATGGCTCCCTGGGTTGCTGCAAGACCATTGAATTTCCAACGCCGAATTGCTTCCAGAGCAACTGTGATATTAATAACCTGGAAGTAGAAATAGGAGACTGTACCAGTGACAGCACCTATCAGCTTTGGGTAAACTTTGAGGTAGTGAACCCTCCAGGCAACACCTTCGGATTATGGGCGAATGGACAGTTCTTTGGCATATTCAACGTCAACGCCCTGCCATTAGCAATCCAGTTCTTCCCTTGGGACGGTGGCCAATCAGATTTCCTGAAAGTCTGCTTTTCCAATGCCCCCGGAGGTCCTGGAGCCTGTTGCGCAGAAATTGACTGGCAAGTACCGGGCTGTCTGATACCTGATCCATGCGACATTTTTGATCTGACAGTAAATCCGGGGCAGTGCAATCCAAACACAGGTACCTATCCGCTGACCATTGATTTTGAGGTAAATAACCCTGGTAACGACTTCTTTGAAGTGTGGGTAAACGGCGTCTTCTATGGTACGCACCTTTTGTCTACGCTTCCATTCACCATTCCTAATATTCCTTCCAACGGAAATGTAGGGGATGTTGTTAAAGTATGCATCAACGACCACCCAGACTGCTGCCAGACACTGATTTTCCAGGGCCCAGACTGTAATGTGATAGGCAACTGCGAAATTTTCAATGTGGTTTTGGATCCAGGCAATTGTAACCCGGCAACAACCAGTTACGATTTACAGTTGGATTTTGACGTAGTAAATCCTTCCAATCAGTTCTTCCAGGTTTGGGGAAATAATATTTTCCTTGGATCCTTCCCGCTGGCAAATCTGCCATTGGTCATTCCAAACTTCCCAGGCAATGGCCCGGCAGTGGATATCATCAAGATTTGTATCCAAAATGATCCAAACTGCTGTAAAATTCTAGATTTCATTGGCCCAGATTGTGGAGGTGGATTGCCTTGCGATATTTTGGACCTGGTTGTACTTACGGATGATTGCACTTCAGACAGCACTTATCAGGTGAAAATTGACTTCCAGGTGGTGAATCCGCCAAGCAATGTATTCCAGGTATGGGCAAATGGTCTGCTATTTGGTCAATTCAACCTGAACCAGTTGCCACTTTTGATTCAGGATTTCCCTTGGGATGGTGGCAATACGGATCAAATCAAGATTTGTATGCTAGGTAATTTGCCTGGCAACCCGCCATGTTGTATTGAACGAACGTTCCAGGTTCCAGACTGTCTGGGCAATGATGATTGCAACATATACGATCTGGTGGTGGTTCGCACTCCATGTCTTTGCGGGCAGTTCTTTGTGGCACTGACCTTCCAGCATGAAAATGGAGGTCCAGGCGGCTTCAATATCTTAGGCAACGGCAACAACTACGGTAACTTCCCGTACGATACGCTTCAGCCAATCATTCTTGGTCCATTCCCTGGCGACGGTACCACTGTTTATGAATTTGCGGTTGTAGACCACGATCATCCTGATCAATGTGGTGATGAAGCTGTACTTGGTAAGGTTGAATGTCAGACACCAGTCATTGATCCGGGCGCCGGCAGTGCCATGCTGACACTTTCGCCTAACCCAACGGCTAACTGGTTGAATGTGACTGCTTTGTTAGAAAACGGCTCAGCTATTGGCCAGGCCAATGTAGAGGTTTATGCTGCTGATGGTAGACTTGCCATGTCGAACACGGTAGCTAACGGGGCAAACTTCCAGCTGGATGTAACCAACCTTCCTGCAGGCATGTATCGTCTGGTATTAAAGTCAGACACCGGCCGACTGGAAGGAACCTTTGCAAAGCAATAATTAGTACTGATTGATTTTTATCAGCGCGGCACGGGTCATCCTGTGCCGCGCTTTTTTTTGCTACTCTTCGCCAAATCTGGAAATTTTATATGCAGAGAAGCATGCATATGGTATTTTTAGAGCAATAAAACAACCGTTTTTACATATGACACATAAACACTTACTACTTGCGGGTGCATTCCTGTTTGGAATCACCACTACCTTATTGGGGCAGCAAAAAGGCCTTTCCAGTGAATTTTTGATTAAAAAATATAGTTTATATCAACTTGATGGTAAAAGCTATATGCACGACCGGTACTTTGAAAACATGGCAAATGCGATGTTTTTAGACCCTGATTCCAAAATGATTCTGGAAGAAACAGTACCTGGGCAAAATGGGTATGTCCATTATAAATATCAGCAAATCCATAAGGGAGTACCGATTTTTGGCAATACATATATTTTGCATGAGCAAAACGGGCGAGTTGTTCGTGCAAGTGGGCGCTACAGTCCGCAAGTCAAAGCATCCGTAAATCCGGGCATGGATCAACAGACCGCTTTGACTTTTGCCAAACGCGCCATGAAAGCGCATCGGTACAACGATAAGTTATGTTCTGTAAAGCTTGTGCTAATAGATCCGGCATTCCCTAAGATTTCAGAGGATCTGGTGTTGGTTTACCAAGTGAATTTGGTGGCAACAGATCCGGCAAACAAACATCAGTACTTTATTGATGCCACACGAGGCAAGGTGATTTGCGATTTTCCTTTGATTTTGCAACATGGTGTTCCTAGTACAGCTAAAACCAAATATTACGGAGTGCAAGAAATTATTACTGATTCCATTGCACCTCAAGAGTTTGTCCTGCGGGATCCTACCAGAGGCGAAGGGATATTTATTTTCCACGACAATGGAAATACGTTTACCAATACCAGTGCGCATTGGGATTTAACGAACGCTGAAATGGATGAAGTAGCGCTGGATGCGCACTATTGTACCCAGGAATATTATGACCTGATGCTGGAGTCTTTCAACTGGGAAGGACAGGATGGATTAGGGAAAGCCTTAAAGGTAAAGGTACATGCTGGAGGGTCCGGTTTAGTGAATGCCTATTGGGACGGGGAATATTCCAGTTTTGGTGATGGAGACTGCAATTATGGCCCGTTGACTACCCTGGAAGTAGTTGGACATGAATTTACCCATGGGATGATAGACTATACCTCCAGACTGATTTATTCAGGGGAATCAGGCGCAATCAATGAAAGCCTGGCGGATATTTTCGGCAAGTTACTAGAGTACAAAAGCGCTCCGGATGATCATAACTGGTCGTTAGGAGAAAGTTTCATCATCAATCCGGAATCCAAGCCATTTAGGAGAATGAACGACCCCAATAGCCTGGAAATGCCTGCGATGTATAATGGCTTGTTTTGGGATGGCGCAAATGGCGTTCATACCAACAGTGCGATAGGCAATCTTTGGTTTACCTTATTGGTAGATGGAAAGCAAGGCATGAATGAAGCGGGAATTGCGTATCAGGTCACCGGTCTTGGATTTGACAAAGCTACCCAGATCGTTTTTTTGACCAACAAGGCATACCTGACGGAAAGCTCTGATTACAATAATTTTTATCAGTATTCGGTTACCGCAGCCGAAGAAATCTATGGTCTAGGCTCCTCAGAGGTTAATGCTGTAAAGGAGGCCTGGAAAGCAGTTGGGCTCCCCAGCGCGCCATTTGGGCCATTGGATCTCGCAGTGATTGCAGAACAAAACTGGAATTCTTCGATCTGTGGATTAGGGGGATATCTTCCCATCAAAGTCAAGGTAGTGAATAGAGGCGGAGAAGTTTATGATCCTGCGACTGGAGGATCCGTTGAGTTATCCAGCTCTTCTTCCAGTCAAAATTTCATTTACCCGTTGACGTTACCCATTGCACCTGGAGAAACATTTACTTTTGAGGTGAATAATTGGTATGAAAAAAATGAACCTGGCTTTATTTTTATTGACGTAACGCTTCAGGTAAATGACGAGGACCCCTCAAACAATTACGATTATGGCATCTATAATATTCTGGAACATGAATCAGACGACTTATCGATATACACCTACTCCGGCGAACCAGAGTGTTTCGCGGATTCGTTTCAAATGACTTTTATAGTGATCAATAACAGTTGCGAGCCTATTGCTGCAGGTACTGTTTTAACCTTCAGCATTACAGATGAACAATCCAACCTGATCTGGTCAAAGCCATATACCCTAACCGGAGACATTGCCGGAGGATCTAACACGTCCGTTCTTTTCCTTCTTCCCATGTTCAGTGGTAATCTAACCTATGCATTGATGCATGATGGCGATCCTGATGTACTCAACAATCAGTATACTGACCAGTTCAACACGCTTTTCCAACCGATTACCGGAGATTATTATAATAATTTTGAGGTAAATAACGGACAGGACAATTACCTAGATTTGGGTTATGGAGGAATAACTGGTACAATCTTTCCTTACCAAAACAATAATTTTTTTGGCAGTACCGGTGCTTTTCAAGACGAAATGTATTTAAACCGTTGTCCGGAACTATTCTCTGTTTTTGAACAAAATAACCATGGTGGAATCACTGCTGCCACTCGGGCATGTGTTGACATGACCGGATATAACAATCCTGGATTGAGTTTTGACCTCGCCATGTTTCGAAATTCCATAGCCCAGGCCGAGGGATATTTATACAGCAGTATGTTGCAAGCACGTTGGGATGGAAATCAATCCGGGAATGAAGTATTTTACGGTCAGCCAGAGGGGAGTATCGAAAGTAAAAATATACCATTGCCCGCACAGTTTAAAGGTGCTGTATCGCTTATCTTTTACACAGAATTAGGCGGGTGGCAGCTGAACGCCAATTCCATTCCAAACGATGATGTGTTGTTGATGGATAATTTCCGTTTAAGTACCACTGTGGGAACATTGCAACCAGAATTGACAGAACAAATTCAGGTTTATCCGAATCCGGCACAAGAGCTTATTCGTATTGAGGCAAAAGAGGCAATACAGCAAATTCAAATCCAGGATATGAATGGGCGAATACTGAAAAGCAATCAGGTTCAAAGTGATTTTTTCAACCTTTCGCTCACTGAGATACCTAAAGGAATCTATTTTCTTGCCATTCAGTTAGAGAGTGGTGCCTGGGCTGCAAAGAAGTTGGTAAAGATATAAGTTTGAAAGGACGAAGGGGTTATTTGGCGGCCGCCAAATAACCCCTTCTGAAATTTGTAAAAGGTTAGCAAGAACAACCTTTTCCCCATTGTAGCTTTAGGCCTTTATCTTATTCTTGCCTTGTCTTTTACTGTTTGACCCGCCCGTTTCGAACCTTGTTTATAAAGTTGTTGGCGCTACTGGGATCCACCAGGGCAATTTCCAACGTTTTGCCATTTGGCATTTTTATCATCAAATCCTTGGCTTTCATACTGGCCAGTAAGTCATTAAATTTGGTGCTGCTAGACGTAATATTCAACAAGGCCCCCTTCTCATCGCTTTGATAACCAAAGCAATACCACAATTCGGCAGAAGCTTTGATGTAAAAACTCATCCCGTCATCGCCGTTTTTGGGCATTTTGTACTGAATCATCACATTTAGCGACTTGTTGATTGGCTGGCCTGCAATACTGATCACTGGGATACGATCCTCCAGGGTGAAAAAGCTGGAATACTCATTGTTCCACAACACAGACTGTCGGCCGAACACAAAGGCAAATTTATCGTCCTTTTTAGGCAGCATAATGGCATTACCCCGTGCATTGGAGAGTACCTCTTCCCAATCTTTTTCATCGCTCACAAATTCATGCAACGCCGGCTGATAAAAGGCCAAATTGGTATTATAAACGGATGGCATTGCGTCAAAGGTGGCTGCTTTAATCTCGTTAATCATCAATTCCACCAGTTTTGGCGGCAGCGTAAGTTCAATCGCTGAGATAAACTCCGCCGTTACATCAAAATAGGTACTATCTGTTACGGTGTTATAATCTGACTTGATTCTGCCTGCGGCTTTCACACTCATGAGTTCAAGACCGGTACAAATATTCATCGGGCCTTCCGCATTCACGGTACCCACACGGTTATCGAATACCATTTTGGCGCCACGTTCAGATTTGCCCAGCACTTTCAGGGAGTCGCCAAAAATAAAACGGTCGTTGGCTGGTTCATATTTGTACACATGTTTGCAATCAATGATCGGGCGGTCAGCACGCTGGAGGGCTGGGAGCATAATACGCGGATACATCTCACCTGTTTCACGGCTCACGTAGAAGCCGGTAACCATTGGGCTGTCATCGGCATCTTGGGCGAGTTTTACCTGAATTACCGGGTCTTTTCGGTCGATTTCCGTTTGCAGTGTGAACCAATTCGTTACCGGAAGTTTGTCTGCCAGCAAACGGCCATACCCTTTGAAAGTCATGTTTTGGGAGCTTGAATTCAAGATCATATCCCCCTTAAACAATGTTTTTACGTCTACCCTGAAACTGTCTTTCTCCGGAATTTCTGCCGTTGCATAGGTCTGAACCTTTCGGTCACCATTTTTGATGGTCTGGTATTTTCCCTGGATATCATTAAAGAAGACCTCCTGGTTAAATCCTGGAATATTGTACTCATAAAAACCGGTGGCTTTATACAGGAATTTGCCTCCGATGTCAACCGTTGCTTTGTTGATTGTATGGTACTTACTCACAGTGTCTGCCACAATCTGCGCATTGTAAATGGTGCGCATGCGGCCCCCTGGCTGGATAAAAATATCGCTCGTGTCCGGGATATTAATAAACGCATCGGCGGCTTTGATTTGTTTGACGCCCCCCACTTTCAGGAGGTTGGTATTCATATCGTAAAGCGCCGTTTTTCCATTGAACGACAAAGAATCCTGCTTGGGATCAATGGATGTAAATATACCCGGGCGATTAGGATCTGCTTTAAACTCTATGGTTTTAGCCTTCATATTCCAGGAAAACTCGTTCATGGAGGTCCTGTACTGGTCAAGTGGAAGCGTTGTATTACCGGAAAGCAGGTTCGCTTTAAACTGCCCTTTTTGTTTGTCAAAATCCAGGTCGCCTTTTACATTTCTGGAGTCCAGGGCAATGCCTTTTTGATCCAGCGATTTAATTTCCAGATTACCGGTGTCAACAGTAGCCTGGAAAGGGCCATAGGAAATAATTTTTGACGTGAGCTTACCCTCAGTCCATTCGAATTCGCCATTCCCTTTCAATCCGGATGGGGTAAGGATCAAAACGCCTTTGTGGGTATAACCGGGGGCTTTAAACAATTCAAACGCTTTCGCCTTACTGGTTACATACATAGAATCTTTGAACGGGAGCCAGTTTACAGACACCTCTTCCCCTTTAGCTTGCGGAACTTTTACAGCACTGGCCCGATCTTCTTCCATGAAAAACTTTTTTGCTGTACCAGTGGTTTGTTTTGGCCTGAAAATCAAGTCTTCCGATTCAATATCGGCGGTGAGGTACTCCAGTTTGCCTCTTCCCAGCAATCCCTTGTTACTCAGGTCAAGCGCACCAATAAAATTCCCTTTTTTAGTATAGGTTGGATAGCCTGCAGTCGGAGTTTTGTGCACAAATCCAAAAGAATTGTCTTCATCACGAACAATAATTGTTTCCTTAAAAGGTGGGAAAATGGTGGCCGGGAATAATTGTCCGTTAAACTTCAATTGCTCTTTAGTATAAGAATCCAGGCCATTAAAACTGAATGGATCCAGCCTGAAATAGAAAGAGTCCCGGGTATATACCCCTCTTTGCGTGGTAGGTTGATCGTAGAAAACAAAAGAGAACTTTTTAGATTGCAGGGAAGGGAAGATATTGAGTTCTTCCTTACCGGATTTATTGTTGGGGGCATCAACCAGCAGTGCGCCGCTCAGGTGCTCAATGTTTGAGCTCATGGCATTGGCAATGGGTTGGTTGTTTTTATCTGTTTCTCCGGTCGGAATGTAAAAATCGAGGTGCTGTACAGAGTCAAAATCTACTTCAAACTTGTCATACTTGAAACTCATATTGCGTCCCTGAAACAACGTCATACCGGCAAAGAGACGGCCACCAAAGCGCATATCTCTGTTTTTTAGCAGGGTAAGCTCATTTTCATTCGGAATGAGCGCAACTTTCTGACGTTTGCTGAGCTCTAGTTTTTTTACCTGAAATATGGAGGTCTCCTTGGTTTTCAGATCCAATCGAGCATTGGATGAGGTACTTTCAGAAATGATGTTGATGGCATCAAAGTCTTTTTTCCCCTGGCTGGCTAGCGCATAGTGAATACATTTATCGCGCAATTCAATTTCATGTCGGCTAAAATAGTAGTTGATAAACCCTTCTTCAACCATTTGAGCCAGCAAACTTTGGATACTGGAATAATCGAATTTTGGGTTAATTTCCATCGCAAACTCATTGTCCTTAACGATTCGGCCATTATCTTCCTTGTCCTGGTCCGTTTTCAGCCAAAGTGCATAAAGGGTACTTACGGCATTATGACTGGCCAGCCCTTGCATTTTTAAGTACACAGAAGGATCATAGTAATTACTGCTTTCAAACTCTACTTTTTTAGCCACCCCTTTGATACCTGTATGTCCGCCAATTTCCAATGAGTCAGCATTGAGGTGCCAGCTCACCTTGTCGGTGTTCAGGTTCATGTTGTAAAAAGAAGAGAAGAAAGGATTCCTCGACGACCCCTTTTCTCCGCGCATCAGGGTAATCACCTGTTTAGGTATATCGATCCTGAAGTCGGCAGCCGGGTGGAAAAGTGAATCAGAGTCCATGTACAGTTTGGCATCCACATTTTCTGCCACCACACTCACTCCGCGCCGAATAACGAACAGTTCTGCTTTGCCCTGAAAAACTCTTTGACGTTTTTTACTATACACCGTCATTTGGGCTGGTTCTGTTCCGGTACCAAACCCGTACAATGAGTTTCCTGCCAAACGGAAACCGCCTAAATATTCAATATTATCTCCAATACGATTGATTTTCAACACCTTTTCAAATGATTGAAAACGAGGAAACTGGAAATTCTGCAAGGAATCAGCTTTGGTGGCCGCTGTTTTAGATCTGACCACAATATTGTTCTCGAAGCTTCCTTTGATACCGTCTTTGAAGTAAAGCGGATAATAAAGGGTAGCCGTATCGCATGTGAAGAGTGGTTTTTGCACCTCAATCTTATAGTTGGTGAGCAAAGCGTATATGGTTGAATCCAAGCCAGCTTCAGCCCAGGTAACCTTTCCGCCAGTTCCATACCACAGCTGTTGATAGGGCCGGTAGTAGCCCGAAGTTTGGTAAATTGTTACAGAGTCTGTTTTTCGGGTTCCAATTAGTATAATGTCTTTACAAACCAGGCTTGGTTCACGATCGGTGTACACGAAATCATATGTTCCACCTTTAAGTTTCCAGGTGGTGGAGCCACCTTCACCGGTTTTGATTGCCTTTTGTTCCATGAAATCTACCGAAAACTCCAGGAGAAGTCCGGCTGGTTTGGCGCGTCCTTTTTCCAGGCCGGCAAAAGACTCTTCCAAAAAAGCGTGCCAACGGCGGAACATGGTTGTATCTGCGTTGTTTTTGGAAGCAACAATGGCATTAATATAGTTTTTGAAATAGGGAAAAGAGGAAAGATTTTGGCTCGCCATCATATTGGAAACAGAAATGATTCGCTTCATTTCCCATTCCGGGAAGCCTCCCCCTTTGTGCATTTTCCGGAATACAGCAAATGACTCTTCCATATCCGGACGTTTGGAAAGCGTCATGAACTCTCCAAGTTTGTCTACGAACTCATTGGCGTTATCCGGAAACTTTTGTTGTGTTTGAGCATAGGCCATTTCGCCAACGAACGATAAAATCAGGAAAAAAACCAGACGGTAAATGGTACGGGAATATAATTCTTGCATGGGATGGTGAACGATGAACAATGAGAGATAAGCGATAAACGTTGAAGAACGAAAATTTGGTGTGAAGATATGGGGTTTATGGGTTTATGGGGTTTATAGGTTTATGGGTTAAACATTCAAATTAATGTTATGAAAGCATGTTTATCAGTTGTATTGTTATTGTTGTATGTGTGCGCAGGTGCACAGACTGCATTTAAGGAATTAGATGAAAGGAGCCGGACCTTTAAAAAAAGGGAGTTCGATACTCCTGAGGCTCTGGCAATGGCCTTGTGTTCCGGTTTGACATCTGACCGTGATAAAGCCAGGGCTATTTTTGTTTGGGTAGCAGAAAATATTAACTACCACAGAACCTCAGATCCATCGGCTCAGAATAAGAAGGAATATCACAATAAACGTATTAAACAAGTATATCGCCTGGGAAAAGGGGTTTGTATGGATTACAGTCTATTGTATCAGCGAATGGCAGAGGCAGTAGGATTAACCTGTGAATTCATAGGTGGTTATGCAAAGACTTTTTCCAATCCATGGGAAAGTCATGCCTGGAATGCCGTTTATCTGGATAATAATTGGGAATTATTAGATGTAACCTGGGGGGCTGGATACCGGAATGATGAAGGAAAATTTGTGCAGGAATTTCAGCCCGGATTTTTCTGTACCGAGCCCAGGATTTTTATACTCAATCATTACCCTGATTCCGCTAAATGGCAGTTGATGGACACCCCTGTCAGCAAACCAGACTTTAAAAAATTAAGTCACTTCGCGTATGGTGATCTTGAAAACGGAATACAGGATGCGATTTTGCAAAAAGGATCAGGAGGCGCCATTAGCCTCAAATTGAAAATAAAACGCGCCCCAACATACCTGAGTATTAATATGAACGGAAGGGATCTGGCTGTTTCACGGAAAGATGATGAAGATTGGACAACCCTCACTTTTAAACCTAATGGTGGCCAAAACCTGGAAGTTTGGGGAGGTGAAAAAACCAATAACCGGATTCGTTTTGACTTGCTGGGACAATTCAACTTAAAGTAAATGGTTAAACCGGGCGACTGAAAAATGCCTTTTCAACAGTCCAGTTAAGTCGGGGAAATTCTCGCTCCAAATCCATAACACGGCTTAATTGAGCTTGCATAAAAGCCAGGTGTTCTGGTGTTTCAGCATGAAATGGCCGGTGTTTCATGGCTGCATTGATTTTCATGACCCGTTCATTTAATTGCCTGGTGGCTACATCCATATACGTTTCCGAAAAGTGTTGCCATATATAATCCACTGCTAAAGAGGAGGGATGGATCATATCCGGTTCATAAAAACGATAATCCCTCAAATCATCCATCAACAATTCATAAGACGGGAAGTAAGATGCAAATGGGAAAGCACGACAAATTTCCTCACAGGCCAGTATGAGTCTGGCTTTACTTCGTTGATTCTCCACTAATCCATTGCGGAGATGCCGAACCGGACTTACGGTAAGAATCACCTGACGGTCTGCCCATTTTTCCAGAATGGGAACCCACACCTCAAGTATTTCTTCTACTGAAAGCCGGCCATGTTCGAACCAAGAAGCCGGCATTTTGTGATTGTTGGCTACTACCCTACCCTCTTTTCGAAGAACGGACACCTCAGAAGTGCCAAAGGTTATGATTAGACAGGTGGCCTTTTGTATAAAATCTGCGGCTTGATAGTAGGCATTTTGCATCCCTTCCAGTGTTTCCTCGCGGTTTGGACCTGAAAACCGGCTGTGGTGATCCCAGCTATGCCAAAGTCCCTGGTGTTCAAATAATTGCGAGGCATCTGGAGGTTGATTGCCTTGCATTAGTTGTTCCAAACCTCCTGCAAGTGAAATTGGATTATAAACGATACCAAACGGGTTTTGCAGGATATTAAATTTCCGTTCTGCCAGTTGCCTGCCAATATGTTCTGTAAAACATGATCCCATTAATAAAACAGGGCTAAACTGGGTCAGCCGGGCTGGGGAACTCTGAACAGGAATAGGAGTACGGAATGCTTCCATCTTGGCTGCAAAAATAGGCTCCTTTACCCAGCACTTGGCTTTCCCGACAAACTTTCTACTTTTGCCTGCTTTCTAACCCGCACATGAACTTTCTTTCCAGATTCTTTGGGAGCCATTCCCAGTCCGATCAGCCTGACATACCCTTCGGCAGGTTTTCTGATGCCTATAAAACAGACGAACAGCAACAGGCGTTCGACCGTTCTCTTGAAGCTTTTGAACAAGGAGAACCCTTGGAAGCATATCGCGAGTTTTTTCTTTATTTACTGGATGTTGAAGCAAAACATCCAAACATCCAATGGGAGGAGAAAAATGGCGTCATTCATTTTGAATTACTACAAGGATCCCAGCGAATTACAGGAGTTGCCGGTCCGGAAAAACTAAAAGTTGAAAGCAGGGTGGCAAGAGCCAATGATCTCAATGTGGGCTTTATGCGCCGGCTCATGGAAGCCAATTTTCATCTGAAATTCAGCCGGTTTGCACTGGACGCGGAAAATAATCTGTGTATTGTTTTCGACACCCGTACTGCAGACGGCTCCCCGCTCAAGATCCTGCATGCCATTCGGGAATTAGCTATTCATGCAGACAAGCAGGATGATCTGCTACTGGGAGAATTTGCACAAGCATTGAGTCCTGCAGGCGATCGTCAATTAGAGGCAGTTTCGGAAACGGAGAAGGAAACGAAGTACCAGTACATCTGTGATGCGATTAAAGCTGTATTTGCTGAATTGGACAAAGGGAAACCAGATCCCAACACCTACCCGGGTACTTACGCTTATCTATTCCTTGCCCTGGCCTTCCGGCTCGATTATCTGATCAAACCAGAGGGTTATATGATGGATTTACTTGAGCGTGTTTATGCAGCCTATTTTTCGAAAAACAATCTGACCCCTCAGGTAAAACTTCAACAAATGCGCCGGGAATTCCAGACATTACTGGAGCGCCCAAAGGAGGCGTTTTTTGCTGAAATGTACCGCACACAAAGCACCTTTGGCGCTAATCCAGCCGTTCCACATGGCACTGTTGCCAGTTTTATTGATGGCGAATTAGCCAATATGGAATGGCCTCTGCAACAAGGCCACGATGTACTTGCCATGGCAATTCCTCAGTATATAGCCGGATTCATTTTGTTTCACCAGGCGCCACCTAAACCAGACCGGGCGTTCCTGCATCTATTTTTCCAGATCACTGAAAGCAGCTATTTCCGTAACCTTGGATTTGACATCCCATACACAGATCTTGATGGTCGACTTCAAAAGGTAGAAATATTGAAGGCCATCAAAAAATTATCAGACCAATTCCGAAAACAATATCCTCGGCTGAAACCTGATGTGCAGGGACTTAATTTTGGCTCTCCCACCCTGTTTGCCAAATCATATTTACAAATGATAAAGGGCTTTGATGCGACAAAGGAGGAAGGAGATTAGTATCCCGTATGATGATGATATGGTGGTCAAAAAAAAAACCACGCTTGTTGAAAGCGTGGTTTTTTAATTCATGGCATCCCGTGAGTATTAGTTAGGATTGAATCCATAATTGGCCATGATTCTGTCTTTCAATTCCTTTCTGGCAAAAAAGATACGGCTTTTAACAGTACCTAACGGCAGATTTAATTCATCTGCTATCTCCTGATATTTAAATCCTTCGAAGTGCATGGTAAAAGGAATTCTGATACTTTCATCCAGATCTTCAACCATAACATTCAATTCTTTTAGCAGGATGGTACCTTCTGCAGCATTAGCGGCTGAATGGCTGAAAGAGTTGAGGTAAAACTGGTTTTCGGTGTTGTCCAACACCGTGTTGGCTTTTACTTTTTTGCGGTAGTTGTTGATGAAGATGTTCTTCATAATCGTGAAAATCCATGCCTTGAAATTAGTGTCGGGCTGGAATTTGTCGCGATTGTACAGTGCGCGATACGTAGTTTCCTGATACAGATCCTTGGCATCCTCCACATTCTTCGTCAAATTATAGGCGAAGGAGTGCAACATGCTTGTCAGAGTGATCAGCTTGCTATTGAATTCTATACTTGTCATGGCATTCTCCTGTTTGATTGTAAGATGCCTCAAAGGTAAAAAAGATGTTTAACAATTCACTATAATCAGTTACACAAAAACTGTTAAAATTTTCAAAAAATTAGTGTCTCAACCCTCAAATAACACATAAAACATTGATATACAATCAATTAAGCAATTTTGATAAATTCTTGACAAGCATAACTATTTCAAAAAAAAATGAAAGTTGTTAAACAAAAAACGATTTAACTATCAGCTTTGACATTCCTGAAAACAGACATTAAATTGCCTTTTCTGCCTGATTATAAAATTAAACTTTGATCCCCCAAACGATTGGAAGCAATCCATAAACAAATAAAAGAAGTAACAAAATAGCGAGTATATCCAGAAGAAATCCTGCCCTTGCCATATCGCGTGTACTCATGTGCCCGGTAGCATACACAATACTATTTGGCGCCGTAGCAATCGGGAGACCAAAACCGAAAGATGCAGCCAGCGTAGCACTCATCAATAATCCAAAAGGATGTGCGCCTAAAGTACCGGCCAGTGCTGCCAGCACTGGCATCATCATGGAAGCTGTAGCAATATTGGAAGCAACTTCACTGAGCACAACTACAACAATGAGCACCATGAACAGTATCAGCGCATGTGGAAGATTGCCAAGTGCTTTTAAGACTTCTCCAAACCATAGCGCCAGACCACTCAGGTCAAAGCCTTTGGCAAGTGCGAGCCCGCCCCCAAACAGAATCAAAACGCCCCAGGGAATTTTAACAGCCGTAGGCCAATCCAACAAGGTGGTTTTTTCCGACTTACTTCCGGCGGGCAAGGTAAAGAAGAGCAAGGCGCCGATGAGGGCAACCACGGTATCTGAGCAATAGGCCGGTATCCTATCAATATTTTCCGGCACAGGCAATCCTGCCAGATTAGTGTGTACCCATATATTAAATGGCTTGTACCAAATCAGTGAACCACTCACCCACGCAAGAATCACAGCACCGAATATCCATATCACCCGACGTTCAGGAAGAGAAACAGGGCCTAGGTTCTTCAGTTCGTTTTTTATCTGTGTTTGTGACTCAACTCCTGCCTCCACGCCTTTGTCGAATGGGAACATTCTGATTAATAGCTGCCAACAAATGATTAATAACGCTGCAGAAAAAGGCAGTCCAAACATCAGCCATTTCCCAAATGATACCGTTTCTTTAAGATTTTGTTGAGCGTACGATAAAAATATGGCATTTGTTGGGGTTCCAATGACCGTTGCAAGACCTCCAATAGAACAAGCATAGCCAACACCCAGTAACAAGGCTTTGGCGAAATTTGAAGAACCTTTTCCCATTTTAACCTGTGTCGCAACTGCTATGGCAACCGGAGTCATCATGACCGCAGTGGCAGTATTGGATATCCACATGGAAATAAAGGCTGTAGCTACCATAAAGCCCAACACCGTTCTGGAAGGATCTGCGCCAATCCACAAGACCATTTTTAAGGCAATACGCCGGTGCAATTGCCATCGTTCGATGGTTTTGCCCATGAAGAACCCCGCCATGAATAGAAATATGATTTCATTACCATATTCTGCAGCCACTACCTTCATGGGTGCCACTCCCGTAAGTGGCAATAAAATCAAAGGGAGCAGGGAGGTTGCTGCCATTTCTACAGGCTCAGTAATCCACCAAACCGCAATCCAAAGGGTGATTCCTGCTGTTAATTGCGCAGCCCAGGACATGCCTGAAGGCGCAGGCAAAAATACCATTAACAAAAAGAGAACGGGGCCAGCAAAAAGGGCAATACGTCTGAAATCCATGCGATAAACTTAATCTATCACAAAGGACGAAAACAGTGCCCGTATAAAGGCAAAATAGTCCAAAAAGATGCAAAAAGGATTGTCGGCGACTTAATCCTATACTTTATCCTTTCGAAGCCACCACATCCAGCAAGCCACCAGAAAACCTGCTGCAGCTTTAAAAAGTAATGCGACAGGCAAAACGGCCGAAACCAGGGCTGAAGCCAGCGCTATAGTGGCCCAATGGCCGAAAAAATCCAATTTTTTAGAAACAAAAAAGCTGGCTACCGGAATCAAGAGATGAAAAACCGGCAATACCCTGGCCAAAGGATCCATAGAATTCCAAAGCGGCAGGTATAGGGTAACAGCACCTGCGATGCCCAGGAATATGTACAACCATCGGTAAAACAAGTTGACATCTGGTGCGCAATCAAATCCGGTTGCAGGAGCACCGCTGCCTGCAATTATCCGCCGGTTGTACGTAATGATCTGGTAAACAGGATACCACATGGCTTTGAACCAACCTGCTTTAAAAAGTGGTTTGAGCATTGGCATACGCTCGCCAAGGATCAAAAAAAGCGCTTGAAGTCCGTACACTACTTCTCCCGTTTTCATATCCAGTAACGGAATTTCATGCCGGGCGCGGTCCAGATCAATTTTGGCCATCATTTCTGGTTGAATACCGCTGAAACCACTCCGTTGTTTTAGCCAACCAGCTTTGACAAAACCAGCCGTATAAGCCTTGCATAATGGGCAGGCATCATCATATACAATTACTTTTTGATCCATGTTTTCCATAGAAAAGGGGTTGTTTTAGATGTTTCCATGTAAAACAACCCCTTTAAAGTTATGTTTCAAAAAAAATTGAAACTTATTTATAAAAACCTTTCGGCTACTACGAGGTCCTTGGACCCAGGCGTATAGGTATAAAATCCTTCTCCACTTTTTACGCCCAGTTTTCCAGCGGTAACCATATTTACCAACAGTGGGCAAGGAGCATATTTGGGATTTCCAAATCCATCCTGAAGTACCCGAAGAATAGACAAGCATACGTCCAATCCAATAAAATCAGCCAATTGAAGCGGCCCCATAGGATGTGCCATGCCCAGTTTCATCACGGTATCTATTTCTTCCACTCCACTCACACCTTCATAAACGGAATAGATGGCTTCGTTGATCATCGGCATCAGAATACGATTGGCCACAAAACCCGGGTAATCGTTTACCTCCACCGGAACCTTGTTCAATTGACGGGAAAGGTCCATAATTTGATTGCACACTACATCGGTAGTGGCGTAACCCCGGATCACTTCTACCAATTTCATAACCGGCACCGGGTTCATAAAGTGCATTCCAATAACCTGAGTCGGGCGTTGGGTTGCGGCAGCGATCTGAGTTATGCTGATACTGGAGGTATTGGTAGCAAGAATAGTTGCAGCTGGAGCATGCTGATCCATATCCTTGAAAATTTTGAGTTTCAGGGCCAGATTTTCTGTGGCAGCTTCTACAGCCAGGTCGGCATTAGCCACTCCTTCATGCAGATCCGTCATGGGGTGAATGCGACGCAATGTAGCAGCTTTATCTTCCTCAGTCAAAGCACCTTTGGCCACCTGCCGATCCAGGTTTTTGCCGATCGTTACCAAAGCTTTATCCAACGCGGCAGCAGAAATATCTACCAATGTTACTTCAAAACCATGTTGTGCGAAAACATGCGCAATACCATTTCCCATGGTTCCACTTCCAATAACTGTAATATTTTGCATAAAATGTGTGTGGTGGTGTTTTAGTGTCTTAGTGTTTTGGTTAGACAGCGTAATTCTGAGGCTGAAGGTATGGCCTCAAAAAACCGGCGCAAAAGAACAACTAATTTGTGGATCCCAAAACGTCTAAACCAGTAAACAGCAAATGGCTACTTCACTTTACTTCTCCATTCCTGAATAGCTGCAAGAATAGCCTCTTTTCGATTTTCCGGATCAGGGTGTGTACTTTGGAATTCAGGAGTACGATTAGGACCGGAGGACTGCTTCAGAATTTCCATTACCTGAACCAGATATTCCGGTTCGTAGCCAGCCTCCAGCATAAACCGCACACCCAGATAATCGCTTTGCAATTCCTGATCCCTTCCATATTTGAGTTGGAGCATATTGGCTACTGATTGGGCAATATATCCGGAATTAGGGTTGGATGGATCATAAGTTGCCATTGTTACGGCTCCGGTAAGACCTTGTGCAAGTTCCATTTGCGCCAAACGTTCTGCACTATGTCGTGCCACCACATGGCCTACTTCATGGCCAAGAACCCCGGCCAGCATATCTTCGCTTAGGGTTTTACCATCTTCTGTAAGTCTAAACAGTAAGCCTTCCGTGATAAAAACCTGTCCGCCTGGTAACGCAAATGCATTCACCGTTTGCGGATCAGCTAACAAATGAAAGTCGTATTTGTAAGGCGTTCGGGAAGCCGCAGATGTTTGAACTATCTTTTGTCCAATCTGCTTTACAATGGCGGTAGCCTGTTGATTCCTACTAAGTCCGCCCATCTCGCGGGCCATCTGTGGAGCACTTTCAAGCCCCATGGCAATTTCCTGCTCCGGCGACATGGCAATATGCTGTGTTTCACCGGTAATCTCATTCAGAGAACTCTGCCCGTAATATTTACACAGCGCAAACCCAGCCATGACGAGCGCAACGATAATGGTTGGTGAAACGCGAAGTCCTCCTCCTTGATTTCTTCCTAGCATAGAATTGATTTTTGTTTTGTTGGCTATGCGAATGTCGAAGGACTTTCTGAAAACACAAAACTTTTGAAACTTTTGAACTTAAGTTAAATAAGGCAGTTGTCTTATTCTAACTTTGCAAAAAATTTAGGAGCCAAAACAAAATTGCTCTAACCTGTATTTTTACGACCAATTCCCATGGATTTACTGAAACAACTATTTTCGGAAAAAGCGCAGGCTCAGGCCAAGGAGGTTAAGGAACTGCTTCAGGCGCATGGCAATATGAAAATTGATGAAGTATTGCTCGAACAAGCTTATGGAGGTATGCGCGACATTACCAGCATGATCTGGGAACCTTCGCTTCTGGATGCTGAAGAAGGCATTCGCTTCAGAGGCTACTCTATTCCTGAACTGCGCGAAAAACTTCCACGTGCAAAAAACGGCAAAGAACCGCTTCCGGAAGGACTGTTCTGGCTTATGCTTGTGGGAGAAATACCAACACAGGATCAAGTGAAATGGCTTACTGAAAACTGGGTGCGCCGTGCCAACGTGCCGGAACATGTATTCAGAGCTATTGAGTCGCTCCCGGTAGAAACTCACCCCATGACTCAACTTTCCGTGGGCATTATGGCTATGCAAAACACCTCAGTGTTTGCACAACGCTACAATATGGGCATGACCCGCTCGGAGTATTGGGATGCCACCTATGAAGACACCATGAACCTGGTGGCTCGATTGCCCCGGATTGCAGCCTATATATTCCGCCGCTGCTATTTCAATGGTGATCATCTGTTGCCTGATATTTCCCTTGACTGGGGCGGCAATTTTGCGCATATGTTGGGATACAACGATGAAGGCTTCACAGACTACATGCGCTTGTTCCTGACCATTCATGCTGATCACGAAGGCGGAAATGCTTCTGCACACACCACCCACCTGGTAGGATCTACCCTGAGCGACCCATATTTGTCGCTATCTGCAGCTATGAATGCCCTGGCAGGCCCGCTGCATGGCCTGGCTAATCAGGAAGTAGTAAGGTGGATACAAAAAATGGTGGATACACTCGGAACAACCAAACCGAGCCGCGAGCAAATTGGCGAATACGTAAAAAGTACCCTGGCCAGCGGCCGGGTGATTCCGGGCTATGGCCACGCAGTACTCCGCAAACCTGACCCGCGTTACATGGCGCAAAAACAGTTCTGCGAAGACAATATTCCGGACGACGATATGGTAAAAGTAGTTTGGAAAATTTTCGACGTGGTGCCTCCGATCCTCACCAGCCTGGGGAAAGTGAAAAACCCGTGGCCAAACGTGGACGCTCATTCCGGCGCCGTATTGCGCCATTACGGTCTGAACCAATATAATTTCTACACTGTACTGTTTGGCGTAAGTCGTGCCCTGGGTGTGCTGGCTGCACAATGCTGGTCGCGCGCCCTGAACCTGCCCATCGAACGCCCGAAATCCGTAACCACAGATTGGGTAAAGGATTACATTGCGCAACAGCAGCAGCAACAAGGATAATTGGGGTGTCCACAAAATGTAAAACGCCCCCCGGATGCTTTCCGGGGGGCGTTTTTTATTTGCGATTTTCGATTACATGATTTCCGATTTCCGATTAGATTTTGGATGGGTGGATATGGGATTGATGGGTTCCCACGAATGTATGGCATTCCGCCATCGCAAATCATCCTTCCAATCGCAAATCGTAAGTCGTAAGTCGTAAATCGCAAATAAAAAACGCCCCCCGGATGCTTTCCG
>JBIKUE010000176.1:0-7808 GCA_044347755.1 Saprospiraceae bacterium | reverse complement strand
CCCTATGGCAGGCGAAAAACAAGAAAACCCCTGGCCTGTTCCCGCCTTTCACTTCAAAGTAACCATTGGAGGCATTGGGGAAATCGCATTTCAGGAAGTGTCTGGATTAGACACCGAACATGACGTGATTGAATACCGTGCCGGGAACAGTGTGAACTTTACCACCATCAAGATGCCCGGGCTTAAAAAAGCCAGTGACGTTACCCTCAAAAAGGGCATGTTTAGCGGTGATCGGGTACTGTTCGATTATCTTGCCAGTGTCAAAATGAATACGGTAGCCCGTGAAACAGTCACGATCCAGCTGTTGGATGAAGAACACAAGCCGCTATTTACCTGGACGCTTAAAAACGCGTTTCCCAAAAAAGTTACTGGCGCCAGCCTGAATGCGAATACCAGTGAGGCCGCAATAGAAGAAATGGTATTAGCTCATGAAGGGTTGACCATGGAGAAGTAGATAATTCATGCCATATAGTAGAAAGGCTTAAATAGCCGCTCCATGCCCTTGTAACTTTCCGCACTAAAACTTACCTTTGTTAAAAGACTACATTTTTAACACTTCATCTATGCGTCTTCCTTTACCCCGTCTCCCCCACATTCTATTACTCCTGCTTTGCCTCCTGGGCAGTGTTTCCCTGTCTGCCCAGAAATACAAGGAAATGATTGAAGCAGGCACTTATTCCCTGCAGGAAATCCAACAAGAAGCAGAAGCTTATTTCAAAACCGCAGGTAAGGAACGCGGCACCGGTTACAACCCATTCAAACGATGGGAATATGTGGCCTCCATGGAGTTAGACGCCAACGGCGTTAAAATTCCCAACCAGGAACTCGCGCAACGCGCCCGTGCATACCGGAAAGCAGAAAAACAGCGCCAGTTAGCTGAGTCAAACCAACTTTCCTCCGGCAACTGGAAACCCCTTGGTCCCACCTACTGGAATGCCACCTCCAGTTGGAGCCCCGGACTTGGCCGGATTACCTCCATTGGTCTAGACGAACAAAACCCGCAGCACCTGATTGTAGGTAGCCCCACCGGCGGCGTTTGGAAAACTACCAATGCCTGCGCCACCTGGACGCCGTTAACCGACGACTATTCCACGGTGGATGTCTATTCCCTGGAAATATCCCCGTTCAACTCCGACCATTACCTCTGGGGCGGTACATCCGGCAAGGTGTTTCGTTCTTCAGATGGCGGCCAAACCTGGAATACCACCGGGAACCTCTCCGGCAGCGGAAAGGTGATCCGAATCCTGTTCCACCCGGTGGATCCCAATATCGTGTATGCCGTATCTGAAACCAATGGATTGTTCCGGTCGGTCAATGGCGGCCAGAACTGGACGGCAGTAGCCGGTGTGAGCACCATGAAGGGCCAGGATGTTGAATTTAAGCCCGGCGACCCAAACACGATTTATTTCTCCGGGATCAACGTGTTTAAATCTGTAAACGGCGGCAATTCCTTTACCCAGATCACCGGATTCGGAACGGCAGATAACAACCACAAAATGATTGGTGTAACGCCCGCCAACCCTGCCATTGTGTATGTGGCAGAGTCCATTGGCGGTCGTTTTCATGGCTTTTACAAATCTGTAGACAGCGGAGATACGTTTACCAAACTGCATGATGATTCAGTCAACTACTTTGGCTACAGCGCTACCGGCGACGACGACAAAGGCCAGGCGCCGCGAGACATGGATGTGGCCGCGCATCCCTTTGACGCTGATGAAGTGCATATTGCAGGTATTCATACCTGGAAATCGCACAATGGAGGTCTTTCTTTTGAACTCACTTCTTACTGGGTACCCGGCACAGCGGCCTCCCTGGGAGTAGGATACAACCATGCAGATGTGGATCTCCTGAAATTTTATGGGAATACGCTTTGGGTAGGTACAGATGGCGGCATTTTCTCCAGCGTTGACCATGCCGAAAGTTTTCAGGACCGCTCCGTGGGACTGGGCATCCGGGAGTTTTATAAAATCGGGGTGTCTAAAACCAACCCCAATGTGGTAACCGGCGGCTCTCAGGACAATGGTACCAGTGTAATGCGCACCAACAATCGCGTATGGGTAGACTGGCTCGGCGCCGATGGTATGGAGACCTTTGTAGACTGGAATAATGCCAACAACCTGTATGGCACTTCCCAGTATGGCTCTATGTATCGTTCTTCCAATCAAGGTAATACCAGAAGTTCCATCAGCAAACCACCGGATGTAGAGGATGGCGCCTGGGTAACTCCGTTTGAACAGGATCCGCAGGTAACCAACACCATTTATGTGGCTTTTGAAGATATTTGGAGAAGCCCCAACAGCGGCAATACCTGGGTGAAAATTTCAGATTTCGCGGATGGTAACTTCAATCATATGAAGCTGGCGCCCTCCGATCGGATGCGGATCTATGCAGCCCGTGGCTCCAATTTGTTCACCACCGCAAATGGGGGCACCAGTTGGGTAGCCACAGCTAAGCCCTGGGGCACCAGTAATGTCAGCTTTATCACGATACACCCACAACAACCACAGCGCCTCGTCATCGTAACAAGCTCCAACGTATATCATTCCACGGATGCCGGTGTTACCTGGACGACCATCACATCCGGATTGCCTTCCGGAACCAAGTATTGCGCCATGTGGGAAAATACGGGTAAAAACGGACTATATGTAGGTGGTTTTGGCTTTGTAGCCTATACAAACGACGATCTTAACGGTCAATGGGTGGGCTTTTTCGATGGCCTTCCTACCGTTCGGGTATATGAGTTGGAAATCAACTATGTGTCCAATACCATTTTTGCCTGCACCTACGGGCGTGGATTGTGGGAATCTCCGCTTTATCAACCGGCGCCACCTTCGGCTGCTTTCCAGTCCAGCCAGCAACAAGGTTGCAATACGTTTACGGTGCAGTACACGGACGAATCTTCCAATTCCCCTAACCTTTGGGAATGGCATTTTGAAGGGGGCACACCGGCTGTTTCCATGGAACAACACCCTGTTGTAACCTACAATACTGCAGGCAAATTCAAAGTCAGCCTGCGGGTGTCCAATAATGCCGGAGAAAATACCATCGAAAAAACGGACTGGATCACCGTGATCCAACCGTCTACACCTGTTACCACTGATATGGAAAGTTGCGGCGCTGCCGACGTCACTTTTATTGCCCAGGGGATTCAGGGTGAAACGATTCAATGGTACAATGATGAGCAAACCCCCAATCCTGTTTTTATCGGGGAGCAATACCAGGTAAACTTGCAAGCTGATGCGACTTATTACGTTAGCACAGCGCTGCCATATCAACAAACACAGGCACTTGGCCCAGCCACTAATGCCTTCGGCACCGGAAGTGATCATGCCGGGGATCAGTTTATCTACCTGGATGCTTTGCAACCCATCCGTCTGAAATCAGCATTGGTGTATGCCGGAGGTTCCGCATTTCGGATATTTCAACTAAGAAATGCTGCAGGCGTTGTGGTACAGGAAAAAACAATCTACATAGAAGATGGCGCTCACAGGGTAACGCTGGATTTTGACATTCCTCAAGGCAATGGCTGGCGGATTGGATGCCCAAGCCCGGCTAATCTGTATCGGAACAATGCCGGGGCTACTTATCCATACACCTTAGCAGGCGTTGCCAGTATTACGGGATCCACCGGAGGATCGGATTACTATTATTACCTGTACGATCTGGCCATTGAATCCGCAGCCTTGTGCGAGAGCGCGCGGGTGCCTGTGAAAGCAACGGTTTATACCCCACTGGAAACGCCTCAGATTCTGGTTCAGGGAGATACTGCGCTGTGCCTGGGAGAAACCCTTACCCTAAGTGTGTCCAACGCCTGTCCGGATTGTTTGGTACAATGGTCGAACGGAGTTGCCGGCGCCACGCTTGAAGTAAGCCAGGCCGGAAATTATACCGCTACCATGTCTAATCCGCTTGCGCCGCTTTGTGGGGTGAGTGAAACCTCTGAAACCATTGTTGTAACGGAAAATATGCCTCCGGCCGATGCTCCCCAAATTCAGACGCCTGCTACCAACCTGCTTTGTCCGGGAGCAACCATCGAGCTATCAGTTACACAAATCTGTCCTGATTGCGAAGTGAAGTGGTCGGATGGTACAGTATCCGTGGATCTGGTAGTAAACACGGCCGGCGTTTATACCGCAGTGTTCGAAAATGCCTGCGGCGCAGGACCCGAATCAGCCTCTGTGGAAATTGGTTCTCAGAACCTGCCACCGGCTCTGGAGTTATCTGCTACCAATGCGGTTACGCTTTGCCCGGGAGAATCGGTCACTGTCGATTTACTTAATATTTGTGCAGATTGCCAGGTGTTATGGAGTAATGGCGCTACATCCAATGCGCTGGAGATTACCCAATCCGGCCTTTTCACCGCCATCCAAAGCAATGTGTGTGGTTCCGGACCGGAATCCGCAACCCTTGAGGTCATTCAGGTTGATCTTCCTTCCGTACCGGAAATTGCTGTGGATGGTTCTACGGTGCTTTGTCCGGGCGATTCTGCGGTGCTCACGGTTGTCAATCCTTGCGCAGGTTGTGAGCAGCAATGGTCGACTGCTGCTACAGGGGTACAACAAACCCTGGGCAATGCAGGGATTTATACCGTAACACAACAGAACCAGTGCGGCGAAAGTCAGGCCTCGAACCCGGTTATTCTCACAGAAAAATCACTGCCGGAAGCGCCTGAGATTCAGGCCAACGGACTCACCATTTTCTGCGAGGGCGATTCGGTGGTACTCAACGCCACCTTTGGTTGTTTGGATTGCCAGTTAACCTGGTCAAATGGTTCCACGGATGGCACGCTGGTGATCAGCGAATCTGGCATGTTCACGGCCAGTTTGATCAATGTGTGCGGCGCCGGACCGGCCTCAGCCCCTGTTTGGGTTTCCGAGCATCCGTTACCGCCCACGCCTGAAATCGCCGCTTTAGGGAACACCGAATTGTGCCCGGGCGATACCATTATGCTTCAGGTACTGAACACCGTTTGTCCGGAATGTGTGGTGCAGTGGTCTGACGGTGCAGTGGGTATGCTCCGGCCGGTTTCAAGTGCCGGAATCTACACCGCCAGCCTGCTGGATCCACAAAGTGTATGTGGAACCGGACTTGCATCCAATGTGGTTGAGATCACTGTATTGCCTGAATATATCCCGGTCATTGATCTGGAGGGACTTTGTTTCCTTTCTGCGCCCGGTGGAACGAATTATCAATGGTTCTTCAATGGCCAGCCCATTCCGGAAGCCAATGGCGTTGGCTGGACTGCGGAAGTGGCCGGATTTTATTCCGTTTCCATGACTGGGCCGGACGGATGCAGCAGTACTTCAGCGCCTGTTTTTGCTGAGGCCTGCGTTAGTGCGGTTTTTGCGCCCGGTGCGGCTATTCAGGCTACCATTTATCCTAATCCGGCCCAACAACGGGTATTCCTGGAAACGAATTTCCCGGCGGCATCGGAGGTACAACTGGAATTATTTACAGCCGATGGCAGAAGAGTAGCTTCATTACTGCAAAGCAGGCTGAATGCCGGAAAACAGGTAAAGGACATTCAATTGCCGGAATTTCCCAACGGAGCTTATTTGTGTCGCCTGGTGACAGATTGGGGTATTCAGCAGAGCGTGTTGATCTTGAACAGATAATTTAAAACAAAAAATGTTAAAACAATGCGTGCGAAATCCATTAGCTGTTCTAATTTCGCGGCCAAAGTGTAGTGGGCTTGTCTGAAAAGTAATTTTTACCGCAGAGGCGGAGAGGTGCAGAGCGTTTAATAACCAATATTTACACCTCTGCGTCTTTCCGCCTCTGCGGTAAAAATTACTTATGAGATACCCTCTATAAACCCTTCATAAACCAAACCAAACGACTACTCTGTGTTAAAACGACTGCACATCCGCAATTATGCCTTGATTGACGAGCTGGAAATTCATTTTTCAGAACGGCTTACCATTATCACCGGTGAAACCGGCGCCGGTAAATCCATTTTACTGGGCGCATTAGGGCTTATCATGGGCGATCGCGCCGATACTAAAGTGTTCTATAACGATGCAGAAAAATGCGTGGTGGAAGCGATTTTTGATGTGTCTGAATACGATTTAAAGGAGTTTTTTGAAGAAAACGAGCTGGATTACGATCAGGAAGTAGTGATCCGTCGGGAGCTTTCACCTGCGGGTAAAAGCCGGGCCTTTGTGAACGATACCCCTGCCAATAATCAGGTACTACAACGACTCACAGAAAACCTGGTAGATCTGCATCAGCAGTTTGATACCCTGGATATCCATAATGTCAATTTCCAGTTGCGGATGATTGATGCCCTGGCAGAAAACACGCTTCTGCTCAAAGCATATCAACAAGGTTACCGGAAATACGCCGGAGACAAAAAAAGGCTTGCCGAGTTGATTGAACGCAGCCAGAATGGCGCTCGGGAAATGGAATTTCTCCGCTTTCAACTGGAAGAACTTCATCAGGCGGAATTGCTGGAGGGTGAACAGGAGCAACTTGAAGGTGAACTGGCTCAACTCACAAATGCAGAAGACATTAAACGTAACTATGGCGCGGCCTACAATCATTTGGCCGATAGCGAATTGAACCTGGTAGGTCAACTACAGGAACTCAGCCGGAGCCTTGCACCAACCCGTAAACTTTCCCCGCAACTGGCAAGTGTAAGTGAACGACTGGAATCCATTCTGGTTGATTTACAGGATGTTGCCAAGGAGTGCGAACGTATAGCCGAGGGCACGGAATATGATCCGCAACGTATTGCCGAAGCTCAGGACCGGCTGAATGTGTTGTATAAACTTCAGAAAAAGCACGGGGTAGCCAACGTTGCTGAATTATTGAGCATTCAGGCGGATCTTGAAAAACAAACGTCAGGATTCACCAATCTGGATAAGGAAATTGTAGCTCTGGAACAAGGTATCGCAGCGCAGGAAAAGGCCTTGCGTACGCAGGCGGGTACCTTAAGCGAGCGCCGCAAATCTGTTCCGACTTCCTTTGAGGAACGCGTAAAAGCCATGCTCACCCAGCTGTCAATGCCGCACGCCCAACTCAAAGTGGATATATCTGAATTGGAGCAGTTAGGTCCAACCGGGCTGGATGAAGTACAATTTCTCTTTGCAACGAATATTGGCGCGCGATTCCTGCCCATTAAAGATGTAGCTTCAGGCGGTGAATTGTCTCGCCTCACGCTTTGCACCAAAAGTCTGGTAGCTGATGCTATTCCGCTACCCACCTTGATTTTTGATGAAATCGACTCCGGAATCAGTGGCGATGTGTCCCTAAAAATGGGGTTGATTCTCAAAGAACTGAGTGCTCGACACCAGGTTATTAGCATCACCCATACACCACAAATAGCGGCCCGGGCGGATGCTCATTACTTCGTTTATAAAAAGGTAGATGGTCAACGTACTGTTACCAATATCCGTAAGCTTGAACCGGATGAACGCGTGCGCTCTATTGCAGTTATGCTCAGTGGTAACCCGCCCAGCGATTCCGCCCTGGCAACTGCACGCGAACTCGTGGAGGAACACTGAGAACGCTGGTTTGGAACGCGGATTTTTATGGAACGCGGATGACGCTGGTGACGCGGATTTTATTTTGGAACGCGGATGACGCTGGTGACGCGGATTTTATTTTGGAACGCGGATGACGCTGGTGACGCGGATTTTATTTTGGAACGCGGATGACGCTGGTGACGCGGATTTTATTTTGGAACGCGGATGACGCTGGTGACGCGGATTTTATTTTGGAACGCGGATGACGCTGGTGACGCGGATTTTATTTTGGAACGCGGATGACGCTGGTGACGCGGATTTTATTTTGGAACGCGGATGACG